>NZ_JAMYMD010000004.1:0-276871 GCF_040318335.1 Mesorhizobium sp. M1182 | reverse complement strand
GGCCTTCATCCGCATCACCAGCCGACGCGATCAGGCCAAGCCGTTGATGCGCCTGTTCATGGCCTCCACGCTCATGTCGCCGCAGCGGGCGCTCGACCTCACTAGAGCTCATTGGCAGATCGAGAACGGCCTGCATTGGATGCTCGATGTCCATCTCGATGAGGATCTCAGCCGTGCCCGCAAGGACAATGCCCCCGCCAACACGGCCCTTCTCAATCGCCTCGCCAGAAACATCCTTCAGGCCGCCGATGCTGCCAAAGTTCCCATCAGCCATCGCATCAAGAAATGCGCCTGGAACGACGACTATCTCATCAATGCCATCACTCATATGCGATAGCCCTGTCCCTTGAGGGGAGATGGCCGGCAGGCCAGAGGGGGGGTGCTGTCCCTCCAGCGTTTGAAGGATTTTGTACCTGAAGCGCACGCGCTCCAGCTGGACTCACCCCATCCGCCCGCGTGCTGCCACCGGCAGCGTTTCCAGCACCTTGTCGCCTTCGATCAGATGCACCTCGTCGAACAGGTTGGTGACGACGCAGCAATGGTCGGGCACGACGCGCACGCGCTCGCCGATGCGAAGCTCGGCGCCGCCTGACAGCGTGACGTTGCCGTGCTCTTCGCTGAGGCTGGTCACCCTTGCGCCTGAAATGCCCAGCAGCTCACCGAAATCGGCGAGCCCCAGTGTGTCGCTGGACAGGGCCTTGCTGCCGGCGTCGAGGATGGCGCGTGTCGGCGTTGGGTGGCTGACCACCGTCGACAGCACCGTCAGTGCGCAATCGTCGAGGCTGCCGACGCCTTTGGCGACCTGGTAGCGGTCGAGATAGATGTAGGTGCCGGGCCGGTATTCGGTAACGACGCTATGCTCGCCGGAACGCCACATATCGGGTGTGCCGCCGCTGGAGATGCGCTCGCAAGCAAGGCCGGCTGCGGCAAGTGCTTGCCGCGCTTCGGCCAGCCACGCCTCGGTCTCGGCGGCGCGGCCGGCCCCCGGGTAGGTCATCAAGCCGCCGAAGACGAGCCCCCGGACCTTGTTGATCTCGCTCGCCAGCGCGACTGCCTCGCCGGCCGACTGCACACCGCAGCGGCCCATGCCGGTGTCGCATTCGACCAGCACCGGCAGGCGGTGGCCGGGATCGGTAAAGGTGGCGGCAAGCCCCATCAGCGTGTCCATGCTGTCCGTTGTCACCGACAGGGTTACGCGGCCGTGCAGCGCCTTGAGGCGCTCCAGCTTGGCCCGCCCGAGGATATTGTAGGGCAGAAAGATGTCGGTCAGTCCGGCGTCGGCCATGACCTCGGCCTCGCCGATCTTCTGGCAGGTGATGCCGACGGCGCCGGCCGCGATCTGCTTCTTTGCCCAGTAGGGCAGTTTGTGGGTCTTGATGTGCGGCCGGAGCTTCAGCCCGTGCCGGTCGGCATGGGCCTGCGCCCGCGCGATATTGGCTTCGGCGCGGTCGGCATCGATCAGGATCGCCGGCGTATCGAGGTCGTCTATGCTGCGCATGGTCTCACCATCGGAAAATTGGTTGACCTTATGGCCCTGATCGGACCGCATGTCATGGGGCCAGCGACAGCAGTTTGCATCGACACCGGATGGACGTTCGGCTATTGCGGTTTGAGCAATTCCAGGAAAAGTGTGAAACGGTTTTCCGTCCGGAATTGCGTCCAAAAAAAGATCGAGCGGTTCGGCGTTTCCGTGAAACGATGAACCGTTCTAGCGCTCGCAAAGCGACGGGAAGGAACCACGATCATGAAACGCTCCGCCATCAACGACATCATCCGCGACGCCGACGCCTTCATCCGCTCGTTCGGCTACATCATGCCGCCCTTCGCCTACTGGTCGCCGGAAGAGATGAAGGCGCGCCGGCAGGATTCGTCGGCAATCTTCTCGTCGCGGCTTGGCTGGGACATCACCGACTACGGCCAGGAGAAATTCGACGAGCTCGGCCTGTTCCTGTTCACCGTTCGCAACGGCCGCTACGAGGACATGAAGAAGGGCATGGGCATGCTTTATGCCGAAAAAATCATGATCTCGCGCAAGGATCAGCTGTCGCCGATGCACCGCCACAACATCAAGGCCGAGGACATCATCAACCGTGGCGGCGGCAAACTGGTGCTGGAGCTGTTCATGCATGATCGCGATGGCGGCATCGATCCGAAGGCCGAAGTATCGGTGCCTGTCGACGGAACCATCCACAGACTACCTGCGGGTGGGCTCCTGAAGCTCGACCCAGGCCAGAGCGTCACCTTGCTGCCGGGCGTCTGGCACGCCTTCTGGGCCGAGGGCAAGGACGTGCTGATCGGCGAGGTTTCGACCGTCAACGACGATCTCACCGACAACGTCTTCCGCGAACCAATCGGCCGCTTCGCGGACATCGACGAGGACACAGCACCGCTGCACCTGCTGGTGTCCGATTATGAGAAGTGGGTGGGGTAGGAAGCGACGGGCGGTCTGGCCGGTTGGCAAAGTTTGCACTATCTTTGGTCAGTGGACCCTCCGCCTAATCAACGTGGGAACGTCGCCTGGTCGAAAAAACATTGAGGACTCGCCTGTTACGGCGAGTGCAGTTCTCAATTCGTCGGACAAAACTATATGATTTAACTGCTGCTCATCTCTAGCCAGATGAATAGTGCCTAAGCAGTGCTCAAAGTGTACGTAAAAATTACAAGAAATTATATGTAAGACGTTACCTCCTTCCACCGCGCTGGCAACATCAGATCGTTCTGGATCTATGCAGCGAACCCGGCTGAGTGGCAGAACCCAAGAAAACTTGTTAGTCGTTCCGTCGCGGGCCACTAAGGTTATTGGATAAAATTGAACAAACTCTTGGGGCACGAATTTCAAAATTATTTCCTGCCACGTATCATCAACAGCCGGAGGGTTGCCAGTTGGTGGGCAGTGAAGGCTTTCAAAATTGATTAAATTGGATCTGGCACGAAGCACCGGCCGACCACGAGATTCCTCGATTGGTACGGAGGTCATCGCATCAACGGGGGTTACTGGAGAACCGTAGTCAAAAGTCGCCGGCTGAAACGACGTATCCAATCGATCGTACCAAACCCAAGCCATCGTAGTTCTCCAATAGAAGGGCTGCGAAAGCGAACCTACCGCTGATGCTTATCGGCCCTGCGGTTGCCCAGCAGCAGCTTGCGCTCGAGATGCGCCCGCAATTCCCCGTAATACGCCGTCAGGAACGCGCGCGCGTCATGGGCTTGGGGTGCCGCGCCGATCTTGCGTCCGATCGTCTCGGCAACCGTCCGCAGGGCGAAATAGTCGTCGCGGCGCAGCACCTCCTCCAGCTTGTGGAGTTCGGCAATTCCGTAGGCGTCGAGCTGGGCGTGGCTGAACCGGAACGCGCCAGCGCCGGCATCCTGCCGGGCCGACAGATCTTCCAGCAAGGCGCGCTTCGGTGCCTCGACCACCCAGGTCCCCGCCAACAGGTCGCCGATCCGCATGCGGTCGCGATTGAACAGCGGGAACAAGGCAAACAGCAGCGTCCACACCAGTCCGAACACCGTCGTCAACGTGTCGGCGAGGTCGGTCCCGCTGCGTCCAACGATGATCGACAGCGGCAGGAACACCTCGATCTCGCGCATCAGGTTGCGGGCGATGACCTGGTCGATCGACAGGCCGTCTCCGCTGCGCGACGCGACCCGGATGCCGACGATCCGCTTGCCGGGCGTAGCCGCGCGCCGGCCCGCTTCGAAGACGATGAAGTAGGCGTTGCGCAGAAAGAAGATCAGGATGATCCAGACGACGAAGAGCGGCTGAAATCCCTCGCTGCCAAGGCCTCCCACCCCGAATAGCGCGACGATCGTGATCACGATTGCCGCCACGGCGATGAACACGATGTCGAGCAGGAAGGCGGAAGCCCGCGTGCCGGCGTCGGCCAACTTTATCTGAAGATCGACGCCTTCGGGCGTGATCAGCGGCCGTATAGCCGCGAAGGCGGCGCGTTTAACGATCGCCATGCCGCACCGCCCGGAACAGGTAGAAATAACCGATCCACAGCACCAGCATGCCACCGCCAATGCCGTAGCGCGTGACGTCGCTGGTGATGGTCTGCCTGCCAATGCCCTCGAGCAGCCCGGCAAACAGCAGCATGACCGAGACCCCAACCATGGCGTTCGCGGCGATGCGTCCGGCGCGAGCCGCTGCCGCCATGCGTGTCAATTCGCCGGGAAAGGCGATGCTGGTGCCGATGCGCATGCCCGCCGCGCCGGCCAAAGAGATTGCGAACAATTCGGTGGTGCCGTGGATGGCCAGCCAGCCGCCGAGCTCCATGCCAAGCCCCTTGGACCAATAGACTTGGAACAACGCCCCGATCATGCAGCCGTTGAACAGCATCAGCAGTACCGTCGGCACCGCGAAGGCGAAGCCAAGGGCGAAGGCCAGGATTGCGACCTGGACGTTGTGCGTGAACAGATAGGCGGCAAAGCCCGAGAGAAAGCCATTGTCGCCATCATAAAGCATGCCTCGCAGCAGTTCGGCCGAGGTGTCGGGGCCCCGGCCTCCTGCCAGGCCGGGCGGGATGATCGCGTCGAACCAGCTCTTGTCGGATGCCACCAGCCAGGCGCCTGCACCAATGCCGATCACCATCAGCGCGACCGACGCCAATGTCTCGCGCCACAGGTCGCGAATGGCTTCGGGCCAGTCATGCAGGAAGAAATCGGCGAGGCGCTGCCGCAGCCCGCGGCGCGCGCCGTAGAGATAGAAATAACCGCGCAGCGACAGCGCTTCGAGATAGCCGACCAGCGCATTATCGAGCGATGTCGCGCGCGCCACCGACAGGGAAGACAGCGCCGATCGATAGAGCAGCGGCAGCGACAGCAACTCCTCTTCGGAAAGCGTCCGCGGCGCACGCTTCTCGACACGCGCCAGCAGCGCCTCGAATGCCTTCCAGTCGGCCTCGCGCTCGCGGCGGAAGCTGGCCAGCGACTGGCGTACCGCGTCGCCGCGTGCAGCATTGTCGGCGACTGGCGCCGTCACAGCAAGTCCTCCTGCTTGAACTGCAGATAGCGCTCGACCAGCGCCGGACCCAGCCGGTTGTGGTCGGCTTCGATCACATGCGCCCCGAGCAGGCGCAGCCGGCCGATGACGACCTGCCTTTCGCGCAAGAGCCCTCCGGCAACGACCGCGCGGGCAACATCCTCGCCGGAGCGTGGCGGCAGGTCGGCCAGGCCCTCCAGTTCGGTGTCCTTCATCATCATGAACAGCACGAGATGCCGTTCGGTGAGCCGGCCCACGGTGCGCAGCATCAATTCCGCACTGATCGGATCGACGAAATCGGTGAAGATGATGACCAGCGAGCGGCGGTCGAGCCGCGCCGCCAGCGTCGTCAATGCCAGCGTGAAATTGGTCTCCTCGCTGGAATAATCGATCTCGGCGGCCCGTTTCTGGATCATCGCAAAGCTGGCGGGGCCGCGCACCGCGCCGCTCGAAACGCGCGGCCTTGCATCGAAGCCGAACAAGCTGACCATGTCACCGCCCTTCAGCGCGATGAATGCCGACAGCAGGGCGGCCGTCACCGCCCGGTCCACCTTCGGCACCCCGTCGACCGGTTCGCACATCAGGCGTCCGCTGTCGATGGCCAGCACGATGTTGTTGTTCTCCTCGATGCGGAACTCGCGCGCCAACAGCTTGCCGTGGCGGGCGCTGCGCTTCCAGTCGATCATCCGCCGGCCCATGCCCGGCTGGTAGTCCTTGAGCGCGTCGAACTCGCGGCCTTGACCGGCGCGGCGCTGCGCATGGCCTTCGGCAAGCGCCGCATGTTGCAGCAGCGTGATCGCCTCGCCGCGAGCGCTGCTGACGTCGGGCAGCACCGCAACCTTGCTTTCCACCGGCAGTACGACCTGGTTCCAGACCAGCCCGAATGGCCCGCGCCAGCGCACCCAGAGACGGTCGAAGCTGGCGACGCCGCGCCGCAGCGCCTGGAAGCGGAGATTGAGCGACCCGCCTCCAGCGGTCGGCTGCAAGGCGCCGCCGCTGCCGCTCACCGGCGCCAGACGCGCATCGTGGCCGACGCGGGCCTCCGCGGCGCGCGGCCCCGAGTGACGGGCGGCGACGTGCACGCTGAACTCGCCGCCGACACCGACCTGCTGCGGCGCATCGATGCTGGCATTCAGCGATGCCCGTCCGCGTCCGGCCGCGGCATCCACCGCCAGGAAGGCAAGTAGCAGGCAACTCCACAGCAACCCCAGATACCAGAACGACGGCAGTGCCAGCGCGACCAGGAAGGCCGGCACCGCGCCGGCCGCAGCTGCCCATACCGCTCGGCCGCTGGGATAGATCAACGTGGTGCTTCCGTCTGGTCGACCAGGTCGGAGACGATCTGCTCGACCAGCCGGCCATCGATCTGGGCGGCAGGCGAAAGGATGACGCGATGACGCAGCGCCGGCACCGCCAGCGCCTTGACGTCGTCGGGGATCACGTAGGCGCGTCCGTCCAGCGCCGCCCGGGCACGCGCCGCGCGCGCCAGCATGGCGCCGGCGCGCGGACTGGCCCCGACCTCCAGATCGGCATTTTCGCGCGTAGCCCGAACCAGCGCCGCTATGTAGCCGACGACATCGTCGACAAGGGTGACGGAGCCGACGACTTCAAGGGCCTCCTGCAGCGTTTCGCGATCCGTCTGCGCCTCGATGCCATATTGCGCGATGTCGTGCGAGGCGGAGCCGCCGCCGTGATGGACGATGATGGCTCGTTCTTCCTCGGGGCCGGGATAGCTGACGCGGTGCTTGAACAGGAAGCGGTCGAGCTGCGCCTCCGGCAGCGGATAGACGCCCTGGTGCTCGATCGGATTCTGGGTCGCGACGACCATGAAATTGCGGCCGAGCGAATGCGTGGTGCCGTCGAAGGTGACCGCATGTTCCTGCATCGCCTCGAGCAGTGCGGCCTGCGTCTTGGGCGGCGTGCGGTTGATTTCGTCGGCAAGCAGGAGATCGCAGAAGATCGGGCCGTGCGTCAGCGTGAACTGCCCGGTCTGGAAGTTGTAGATGTTCGACCCGACGATATCGCCGGGCATCAGGTCCGGCGTGAACTGGATCCGCCCGTAGGCGATCCCAAGCGCCTGGGCGAAGCAGCGCGCCGTCATTGTCTTGGCCGTGCCCGGAGGACCTTCCAGCAGGATATGCCCGCCCGCAAACAAGGCGGTCAGCATCAGGTCGACCGTATCGTGCTGCCCGGTGATCGCCTTGGCCACTTCTTCCCTGATCCGTGTCGCCAGGGCCTTCACATCATCGACGTTCACCGAGCCTCCTTGCCGTCCAGTCATGCAGCCGTTCTGCTGCCTGTTGCATCTGCGTCAGATTCTTCGCCTCGCCGGCCGCTTGCGAGCGCGTCGTGAAGCCGCCGGCTTGCTCCTTATCGCGAGAGTCGAGCCAGTGGTCGAGCGCTTTGCCTTGCAACCCATGCGGTGCGCCGAGCAGCGCGCCGGCGCGCACCCGCATCAAGGCCGCATAGCGGCCTCCCAGCTCGTCCAGCCGGCCGGCACGCCGCATGAGCATCGCCGTCGTATCGACCAGCGCACGCTTGCCGAAGGCGATCGCGCGCTGGTCGATACGCGGCGGGCCGAACCGGCCAAGGCCATGCAGGAACGCCAGCGCCGCAGCGATCAGGATCGTCAGTGTCAGCGCCAGGAACGGCGGCTCGACCAGGAGCTTGGCGAGGTCATATTTCCGCGCCCCGCCGTGCAGCGTCAGGTCGAACATGACCAGACCCTTGCCAGGCCGCAGCCATTGGATCAGGTCGCGCACCGCGGCCGCCTTGTCGGCATCTCCAAGCGCGGAATTGTTGATTAGGTCGGGGTCGGTCAGGATGAAAAAGGGTTTGTCTTGGAATTCGATGAGGACGGCCTTGCCGCTGCCTGCCGCAATGATCGGGTGATCGTCGGCAACCCATTGCATGTCTTGCGGCGCGGCGACGAGATGGCCCCGGATCTCGAGTTGCTCGACGGTGCTCCTGCCGACACCGAGCTTAGCCTTGGCGATCCGGCCGAGCCAATCGTTGACTACGGTGTCGGGCAAACGCTCGATTTTCATCTTCCATCCCTCATGCTGCTGGAGGGGCAAGGTCTGCCATTTGGGCAGCACGAAGAGAGTCTCGCGGTCATCGCGAAGCTCAAGAATGCGGTCAAGCGCCTCCGGATCGCTGTCGGGCGAGATGGTGACGATCAGCAGTATATCTCTGGCAAGGTCGTCTTCGGTCCGCGCCATCAAGGGCGCTTCGCCGGTGAGCCGCAGCCATTCCGCCAGGCCGGCGTAGCCGACGCCGCTTTTCGACAGCGGCGTGGCGCCGCCATTGCCGGGTTGCCGGAAATCGGGAGCATAGGTGGACAGCAGGAAGAAACCGGCCGCCGCAAGGAGGCTGGCGAAAATCCCCCAAAACAGTGTCTTTCGATTGAACGGCTCCTGTGCCTCGACCGCCGGTGCGCTCACGTCCAGGCATCCCGGAAGGCGAAACGTTCATAGGCGCCGCGCGCCTGCCGCCAGCCTTCCGCGCCGACCGGCCGGCGCGCGAACAGCGCCGCCTCGACAATGCGGGCGATCTCGGTAAACGCATGGCGCGCCCTTCCCGGCAGGGAAGGGGCATTGGCGATGTCGCGCGCGGTGAGCGACGGGCGCAGGAAGTCCGGCAGCCGCCCGGCAATATCGGCGACGCTGCGCCGAAGCAAAAGGTGAACCGCCTCGTCGTAGTCGCCGCGTGCGGCCAGTGCATCCGCTTGCGACAACAGGATCTGCGCGGCGCCGGCGTCGGGGCGCCAGGCTTCTTCGTCTTCGACTTCGGGTCGGGCGCGCTGCCACGGCAGCCGCCAGGCGATGCCTTTCACCTCGAGGAAGACCAGAAGCAGGATGATTGCGACGCCCGATATCACCGCCCCCCAGAACAGATAGATCATGTAGGGACCGAGCCACGACAAAAAATCCTGCAGCGGTTTCAGCCATTCGGGCGGCTTCGACGGCACATAGGCCGGCAGGTCGAACTGGATCGACTCATCGGCGATCAGCTGCTTGTGCAGATTGGTCAGCCGTTCGGCTTCCGCTGTGCCTGGCTGTGCCACCGCCACCCGCTCCCCTGCAACCTGTGGTTCCCAGCCGACACTGACAATGCAGCGGAACAATTGCAAGTGGGCTGGACGGCGACCTCCAATGTTGGCACATTTAATGCGGGGATCACCAGCCGATATGCGGTGATTAAGCGGGGGACGCATCATGGTTTCAACGACATTGGAACGGTCGGACAAGTTTCGCATCGGCAGGGTTTTCAGCAACAGTTTTGCGGTTATCGGCCGCAATCCGGGTCTGTTGGTCGGACTAGCGGCTCTTTTTTCCGCCCTTCCGGCACTGGTGCTTAACCTTTGGAATTACAGCAATTTTGCCAACATCAATATTGCTAGTCCCGAAACTCTGGCTGTTGCCGATCCCTCGGCGATTCTACGCAACTCGTTAATATCGGTGGCTTTTGGCTTGATATATCTTGTGCTGGCTTTGTTGTTTCAATCATCACTGGTGAGGGCGACGATAGAAGACTTGAACGGCAAGCGCCCGGCAATCGGTGACTGCATCCAAATAGCTTTACGCTGCATATTCCCGACGCTTGGGATCGGGCTGGTGGTCTTTTTCGTCATGGTCCTCGGGGTTGTTGCGATTGCCGTCGCAGGGCTGATTATCCCGATCTTCGGGACGATCGTCGCGTTCGTGATGCTGCTTGTTCCCGGCATCATGTGGTTGCTTGGTATATCGGTTTCCGTACCCGTGCTGATCCAGGAGCGCCTTGGCGTGTTTGGCTCGATGTCGCGGAGCCGCGCCCTGACGAAGGGCAGCCGCTGGTCACTATTCGGCCTTTTGCTGATTCTGTTCTTGGTGGCGATTGCCTTCCAAATGGCATTCGCTTTGGTGTTTGGATTGGCTTTCGCCCTTACCGGCAGCCTCTCGACCGTTGGCCTGATTGTGGGCGCGATTGGAAGCGCCGTTGTGTCAACGGTCGTGTCGACGGTAATATCGGTTGCCATCGCCGTTAGCTATGTCGAGCTGAGACAAGTCAAGGAAGGCACCAGCGTCGAAGACTTGGCGGAAATCTTCTCGTAGCGGCAAGGGATTTGCTGCCTTCATCGCGTCAGGATCGGTCTGGACTGGATAGGTAATATCGTGGCGTCAATAACGCTGGAACAGCCCGACAAATTTCGCATCGGCAGGGTTTTCAACGACAGCTTTGCCGTCATCGGACGCAATCCCGTTCTTTGCCTAGGGCTTGCCTTGATTTTCTCCGCCCTGCCGAGATTCGTATTTGCGCTCTGGTTCAGGAATACCGTTACGAATGTCGAGCATGGCGGCCCGGAATTCTCGGTTCAACGGGTCGCGCTCACGGTGGTTGGCGCGATCGGCTATATTGTCCTCATGTCCTTGCTGGAGGTGGCTTTGACGCGCGCTGCCATTGAGGATTTGAGCGGCAAGCGGCCGTCGATGCGTGATTGCATCGGGACGGCCGTGGCACTCCTGCTGCCGGCAATCGGCATTTCGCTGATTGTCAACATTGGCTTCACAGTCGGCCTCGTGCTGCTCGTCGTTCCGGGATTTTTGTTGTTGGTTCTCTGGGTTGTAGCGATACCGGTTCTGATTCAGGAAAAACTGGGGGTATTCGCGAGTTTGGGCCGCAGCCGCGATCTTTCCAAGGGCAGCCGTTGGTCTCTGCTCAGTCTCTGGTTCCCCCTGTTCGTAGCTTTGGTCGCAACAAATTTCACGTTGGGCCGCGTCCTATCCCACTTAGGCATTCCGCTCGTGTTCTTCCTGGACGCTCTGGCGCGCGCGGTCGAGCAAGTCGTGTTTTCCACTGCCATCGCCGTCAGCTATGTCGAGCTGCGCCAGGTCAAGGAAGGCACGAGCGTCGAAGACTTGGCGGAAATCTTCTCCTGAGGACGGGTGGAGGCTTTTCATCGACGGCTCGGCTCTCGCGTTGCGCTCGAGCAGCCGAGCTTGTTCACAAACCCTGTGTCTGCACCGGCAACGCCGCCGCCAGCCGCTTCGCCCATTCCTCGATGCCGGAGCGGCTCGCCAGCAGGTCCTGCCTGATCTCGATGAGGACGGCCTGAATGCCGCGATCGTCGCCATGGACCGGTATGGCGTAGTCGCCGTCGCGGCTGATCGCATAAGGCTCGTTTGCCTCGACGTTGAGCGCACCGTCGGCGCGCAGGCCGGCAAGCACTGCCTGGCCGAAATCGACTGCCCGGTCGTAAAGCACGCCGGCGTGCCAGGGCCGCGCAATGCCGAGGAAGACCGGCGTGAAGGAGTGGATCGTCGCGATCCGCGTCGCTCTGCCCTGCTTCGCCCGGTCGTCGAGATGGGCGGCCACGCGGTCATGAAACGGCGCGAACATGATTTCGGCACGCCGGCTTCGCTCCTCCGGATCGAGGCCGACATTGCCGGGGATGCCGGTGTCCTCCGATAGCGCCGGAATGCTGCCGCTGGAACCAAGCGGCCGGTTGAGATCGATCAACAGCCGCGAATAGGAGCTGAGGAAAGCCGGAGCATCGAGCAGTTTCGACAGAGCGCGGGTCACTTCGGCGGCGCCGATATCCCAGGCGATATGGCGCTGCAAATGGCGGCTGTCGAGACCGAGCCGCGCATACTCGGCCGGAATATGATTGGACGCGTGCTCGCATATCAGAACGATATCGGAACGCCCCGTTTCGTTGATTGCGTCGACCGCGGGTGGCCAACCTTCCGGTAGGATGGCGTTGGCAACCGGCTCAGCCATCAATACAGCGTCCGGTAGAGATCGCAGACCGCCACTGGGTCGAGACCGGCGAGGCGCTCGGTCTCATGCCGCTTGAGGCCGACAAAGGTCTCGACGAACACCGGCGCGAACCATCCGGTGACGGTCTTGTCAGCAACGAGCGCGTCGAGTGCCGCAGGCAGCGTTTCCGGCAGCCGCACGAGGCCAAGCTTCTTGCGCTCGGAACCGCTCATCAGCGTCGGGTCGCCCGAGACAAGCGGCGGCGCCGGCAGCTTGGCCTTCAGCCCCTCCAGCCCGGCGCGCACGATCGCTGCCAGCGACAAATAGGGATTGCCGGTGGCGTCGGCTGCCCGGTATTCGATATTGTACTGCCGCGCCGGATCGCGCCCGCCGATCGTCACCGTCGGGCAGATGCGCAGGCTCGCCTCGCGGTCGCGATCGGCAAGCCAGGTGTAGGACGAACTCCAGCTATGCGGCTTCAGCCGGTAGTAGGACGACACACTCGCCGCCGTCATGGCGGTGATCGCGGGCAGGTGGCGCAGCACACCGGCACAGAACGAAGCGGCCTGGCTGGAAAGGCCGCCCGGCTGGGCCGGGTCGTAGGTCGCCGGCTGGCCGGCGTCGTCGACGAAACTGAAATGGATATGGACGCCGTTGCCGACGGCATCCGGCGCGATCTTCGGCGCGAAGCTCGCCCGCCAGCCGGCGCATCGCGCGATTTCGCGCGTGATCTCGCGGATGGCGACGGTGCGATCGGCCGCGGCAAGCGCATCGGTTGGCTCGCACGTCACCTCGAACTGGTCGGTGCCGAATTCGGCGATCACCACTTCGGGCGCGACGCCGGCTTCCGCCAGCGCCGCCATCAGATTGGCGGCAAACGGGTCGGCGCGGCGCAGTGCGGCCAACGACATCGAATGGGCCGGCCCGAAGTCGCCCTCGATATGGAATTCATGCTCGAAGGCGGCGATGACGGAAAGCCCGGCCGCCGCCTTCAACTCCGCCAGCGCATCCTTGAGCATGGTCCGCGTACAGCCGACCCACGGGCTGCCGTCGAGTTCGACGATGTTGCCGGCGACCATGTCGAAAGGCGTCGCCGATCCGGTCAGCGCCGTGCGGAACCGCGCGTTGAGATCGGGAACGAGCCGCACATCGCCTGACGAGCCCCACGGATTGGGATCGACGATCGAGTTGAACGGCGTCAGCGACAGGTTGGCCTGCAGCCAGCCGACGCCGGTCGCCGCGATCTTCTGCAGCTTGCTTTCGACGACCGAGCGGCCGCGCGTGATCGCCGAAAGATCGGTGGTGACGACGGCAACCAGCGGTTCGACGGTCGATGTCATGCAGCTTTTCCCAAGGCTTCGAAACGGCCCGTAACGGTGGCGGTATCAGTGACCCAGCAATAGCCACCGAAAGCCTCGAGCGCGCCGTCATGACGCTCCTGCGAGGCGGCGGCGCAGGCATCCGATACGCAGGTGACGAGATAGCCGCGATCGGCGGCATCGCGCACCGCGATGTCGACGCACTGGTCGGTCATGATGCCGGCGACGATCAGATAACGCACTCCGAGGTTTTTCAAGACATAGTCGATGTTGGTCGAGTTGAAGACGCCCGACGATGTCTTCGGCAGCATGATCTCGTCGCCGACCGGCGCCAGCGACGGCACCGGCAGGCCTTCCGGCCGGCTCGGCGCGATATGGATCGGCGTCAGCTTGTGGTCGAGCGAGCAGTCGCGGCCGTCTTCGGTCAGGCTCTGGATGATCGTGTGGATCACCTCGACGCCGTTGGCCCGCGCCGCCGCCAGCAGGCGCTCCTGGTTGGGGATCGTTTGCGACGCCGTCTGCCGGTAGAAATAGTGATCGGGACCGCGCTCCGGATGCGCCGGATCAGCACCCGGCTCCAGCCAGACCCGTTGCATGTCGACCAGCAGCAGCGCGGTTTCGCCAGCCCGGAACGGCTCGTTTCGTTTCGGCAGTGATGGCGTCATGCTTGGGGGTCCTGTGTTGCTGACTACAATCCGGCTGATTTAGCTGATTTTGGTCCACGCGTCCTGCGTCGCGGACACACTTATTGGGATATTCGAAGTCACTAATTTAAGGTAAGCTTTGTTTTCGGGCGTGGAGACGGGGGGTCTCTGTGATGATCGATTCAGACGTGTTCGACTTTGTCGAACGCTGCAGGAAACACACAGCTACCGGGCCGCTTTTGGGCGACCTTCTCGAGACCGTGCGAAATCTCGGCTTCGAGCACCTGATCCTGAGCGGCGTGCCGCTTGGCGGGCAGAAGCTTGCACCGATGGTCGAACTGAATGGCTGGCCGGCCAGCTGGTTCGAGCGCTATGTCGAGGCCGAGCATGCGGCGGTTGATGGTGTCTGCATCTATTCTGCAAAGACCCTGAAGCCGTTCCTCTGGTCCGAAGTTCCGGCAAAGTGGTCGGATACGGAAGGCTCACGACGCGTCGCCGGCGAGGCGACGGAGTTCGGCATCTGTAGCGGTTTCGCCGTACCGATGCTCAGCGTTCATCATTGGCAATCCGTGCTGTCGTTTGCCTCTTCCGCGAAGGCCTGCGCCCTGTCGCCGCGCCATCAAGTGCAACTGGTGACGATGGCGGTCTATGCCGGCATGTCGATCCAGGCCTTGGCGAATGACGATGATGACCATGAGGGCGTGCTGACCGACCGCGAAAAAGAAGTGCTCTTGTGGGCCGCGGCCGGCAAGACCTCATCCGAAACCTCGCAGATTCTCGGCCTGACCGAGCGCACGGTCAAATGGCACTCGACACGGGCTCGCGAGGCTTTTGGTGTCGGCACGACCACGCAAGCGGTCGTCGAGGCGGTACGCCGGCGTCTGATCCATCCCTAAACGCGTCAACTGTCCCATCGGACAGGTGACGTATATTAGCGCGACTGCGAGTATCCCTGCGAGAAACGATCGGGGGATCGCGCCATGATAACGGCCCACGTAGTCAACGCGCATAACAAGCATCTCTACGAAAATGAATTCGACGAGTTTCTGCGCCGCCGGCACGATTTCTTCGTGCATCAAAAACGTTGGCGCCCTCCGAGCCCGGATGGTCGCGAACTGGATCAATTCGATACAGACGCGGCGACATACCTGCTGGGCATTGAAGACGACGATCGCGTAGTGACTTCGGCTCGATTGATCCCAACGAGCGAGCCGCACATGGTCTCGGAGGTCTTTTCTCATATGTGCGAAAAATCGGGCGTCCCGAGGCGACCTGACTGGGCCGAATGGACCCGCACATTCGTCGTTCCCGACAAACGCACTGCCGGACTGAGGGGCACGCTGACGCAGCTGTGCTGCGCGGTGATGGAATACGCTCTTGACGAGGGCCTCAGCGCCGTCGGCGGCATCCAGGAAACGTACTTCATGCCGCACCACGGCGCGCTCAAATGGCGGGCCGAACCGATGGGCATGGCCAGGGAAGAGAACGGCGAGTGGTACATCGTCGCGTATATCGAGGTGAACGAGGCGGCGCTGGCGAGTGTGCGGAAGATACTTGGGATTGATCAGAGTTTGCTGGTTCGGCGGGGGATGCAATTGCCGTTTATCGAAAGCAACAAAGTCCTGTGGCGCGCATTAGTCTAGTGCAGTCGTCGTGTCGCGCGGTTGGGCGGCGGAGCACTTTGCGACAAAGTTTACTGATCTTACTATCGACCAAAAGAACTTTAGTAAATTTTGCATAGCCACCGTTACAAGTATCGCTTAGGAAAATACGCTCCGTTGTTTACTATTGGGAGGAATGCAAGATGAAATTGATATCGATTTTTCTCATTGTAATATCCTCGCTTCTCATGTCCGGTCCTGGTCACGCTCAAACATCTCAACCCACGCAGGAGATGGTGGATCTTATGGGGAAGTTAGAAGTTGAGTGGGACAAATTGAGAACGGGAGGCAAAAGTGGCGAATTCATGCCGCAATGTTCGTCCGGAACTGGCTGCGAGAGAGCTTGTGAGTCGGGAAAGAGTTGCAGCTGTAGCTCCTCTGGAGGCAGTTGTTCATGTAGTGAGTGCAAATAGCCAAGCTCAAAGCCGGGCGCCTGCGTCCGTGACGAACCGACGCTCGGCCGGATTACGGTGACGGTGCACTCTTTTCGCCGCCTGCCTCGTTTTCGGGGTTTCGCCGCTTTGCCGATTTACCCGGCGATGCTCTCGGCCGACGGGTGCATCGAAAACCGCGACATCAGCACGCGGCAATACTCGATGGGCAGTGCTTGTGGAACACATAGTCTTCGGGCGTGAAAACACTTTGACTCGCCCGTACGGTGCTGGGGGACGCGGCTGACAGAGAACGCGGGAAAGGTGCTGCGGTCAATCTGGACACAACGGCGGGGGCGACATGGTAAAAGTGCACTGTCACCGTAATTCGAATTTCGTCCAAAAGTTAAAGAAATTAGCGATCTAGGGGGGAAATATGGACCGTCGTACGTTCATTAAAGTGCTCCCGGCAGCGGGATTTACTACCGTGGCCGCAAGTGCCTATGGACAGGAAACACACCTTGATGATGCGAGCCGGAAGGAGTTCGAAGATCTGTTGGCAACGCAGGACGAGATGCGACGCCATCTTTTTGCAATCACCGATACTGAGATTCTCCCGGAGGGACCTCTTGACCGGGTCTACTACTGGAATAACGTAGGGCTCAACATATCCGCAATTGACCATACCCCAGCCGCGGACCAATTGGACGGGGGCGGCTCGAGCGCACCGGACCCGCGCCGGTTCGGTGAGCAGCTTGGTCCGCATCGGTCCTCCTACGCAATGGCGGTTGCTCAGATAGCCGTCTTTGAGGCAGTCAATGCGTTCCCCAGGAGCGCAAATCCGAAGAAATATCAGAGCTATACCGGCTTCAGCAGCGCGCCATCAGCGCCTGCGGACGCATCGTTGGACGGTGCGATCGCCCAGGCTATGCATGATGCCCTTGCCCACCTGTACCCGTTCAAGGCAGCCGATGTTCGCAGTGTCCTGGACAGAGATATTGCCCGCATATCCGGTACATCACCGACGGGCGACAAGATCGATATTGCGGCTGGACGCAAGATCGGTCAGGCGGCAGCGAAGTCCATCATCGAGAAGCGAAAGGAGGATGGGACAAACCACCAAGAGATCAAATTCGCGGATCTGCCACCGGACAATGGGCCCCTTAAATGGTCGATTGATCCTGTCAGCAAGATTGAGACGGCACTCGGCGCTAAATGGAAAGATGTGACGCCGTTCTTGCTGATGAAAGGCGATCAGTTCCGGCTCGCCGATCCGCCCAAACTCAACGATGCGCGGTATATTGCGGCGTTCGACGAGGTAAAGGACATCGGAAAGAAGGGCGTTTATCCGATGGACACCTCGCGAAAGAAGGGCGAGACGTTCCGCGCGATCTTCTGGGGGTATGACGGGACGCCAAATCTCTGCGCGCCCCCACGTCTATACAATCAGGTGGTGAGGACTATTACCACTGATAAAAAAATATCCGAACCCGCAGAATTGGCTAGGATATTGGCTCTTTGCAACACAACAATGGCCGATGCAGCAATTGCGGCTTGGGATTCCAAATTCACGCATCGCTACTGGCGCCCGGTAACTGGCATTCGGTGGCCAGGAATGGAAGGGGATGCAAAGGGGGATGCCTCAAATGTGCCGGATCCGACGTGGGAGCCGCTCGGATCGCCCAATACGGATTCGAAGAAGGCCAACTTTACCCCTCCTTTCCCCGCGTACCCGTCCGGCCACGCAACTTTCGGGGGAGCGCTGTTCCAGGTTTTGCGGATGATTTTCAAAGACACCGGCGACGATACTCCCTTCGTGCTCGTGTCAGATGAGTTCAACGGCAAGCACAAAGGGGTCAATGACGCAAAACCCCGGCCATATTTGCCGCTTTCATTCGTGGCTTTGCAGGATGCTGAATTTGAAAATGCCTTCAGCCGTGTGTGGCTGGGTGTTCATTGGCGGCCGGATGGCGAGGACGGCATCCAGCTTGGTAACAAAATCGGCAACTGGGCATTCCAGAATGGTTTTGCAGAGGTCTAGCCGCTGTCTCCTCGAGCGGTTTCAGCGCCCGAACAAAGCGAGCAGAAGGTCTCCCTGCGAAGATTAGGCGACATTACAGTGCTAGTGCACTGTGGAATTACAGTGACAGTGCACTATTTCTTTTCGCCGCCTGGCTCATTTTCCGGGTTTCACTGCTTTGCCAATTTGCCCGGCGATGCTCGGCCCACGGGCGCATCGAAAACCGCGACATCGGTGACGCGGCAATACTCGATGAGCAGTTCTTGTGGAACCATAGTCTTCGGACGTGAAGACGCTTTGGCACGCCCGTACGGTGCTGGGGATGCGACAGACCGAGAACGCCGGCAAGGTGCACCATGCGGCGGGGGCGACATGGTAAAAAGTGCACTCACCTTAATTCTGATCTATACTCCGGACCGACCGCCTACGGCAAAGCGAAGGGCGGATGAAGCGCTTGATAGTGTTCTCTTTGTAGTCATGTGGCGATGTTAAGATGTTAGCCTCCGACCTGACGAAATTTATCGAGCAGGATCATCTGGCCCTGGATGCCTTCGTAAAGGGCGATCCTGAGCCCTTGAAAAACCTCTACTCGCGACAGGACGACGTCATTATTGCCAATCCCTTTGGTCCGCCGGCGAAGGGATGGAGAAAGGCCGCTGAGACCATGGAACGGGCCGCCACTAATTACCGGCACGGCAAGGCCATCGGCTTTGAGCGCATCTCGGAGTATGCGACAGCCGACTTGGGATACATCATCGAGGTCGAGCGGTTCCAATCCAAGGTCGGTGGTGGCAACAAACTGGTGCCGATTGCGCTTCGAGTCACCACCATATTCCGGCGCGAGGAAGGCGCGTGGAGGATCGTCCTTCGTCATGCCGATCCGATAACCTCGGCACGCCCGCCGACGTCCATTGTCGGGGAGTAGAAGGGTTGCCGGAGAGGTTTTAGGAATTGCGGTGACGGCGCACTAATTTCTTTTCTCCGTCTGCCTCGTTTTCCGGGTTCTCACGGCTTTGCCGATTTGCACGGCGATGCTCTCGGCCCACGGGTGCATCGAAAACCGCGACGTCGGCGACGCGACAATACTGGAGAGGGCGACACGGGAAAAGTGCACTGTCACCGTAATTCGACCACCGTAATTCGACGGAAGTTATTCCTGGAGGAGCGGGTTCGGTAGCTAAGTAATTGAAATTGCTTGGCTGGGGAACCTGGATTCGAACCAGGACTAACGGAGTCAGAGTCCGTGGGTCTACCGTTAACCTATTCCCCAGCAGGCGCGGCCGTTGAAAACCACACGGGCAGGGCGACGATGTCGCCGCGCGTGCCTTGTAGCCGCCGCCGGAAAATAGTCAACCCTGCCGTAGGCATTTCAATCGGCGCGGTTGCTTCAGATTTGCCCTATCGTCACTCCTGCCGGCGTTTGCGCTGCCCCTCACCCTCTCCCCGTTCTTCACGGGGAGAAGGTCCCGGCAGGGGGTTGAGGGGCGGCGCCTACATTGAGGATTGATCTTCTCACGGTCGTCATCAGGCCTGACGCGATTGCCAAGCTTCAACTCTCGCTGCGGCTGTATTGCGAGTGCTCGAAGAACAGCACCACGCCGAGCGCGATCAGCAGCGGGATGATCAGGTAGAACAGCCGGAACACCAGCAGCGCCGCCAGCACGCCGACCTGGTCCATATGTGACAAGCCGGCGAGAAACACCACCTCGAACACGCCCAGCCCGCCCGGCGCATGCGAGATCTGCGCGATCGAGAACGACACCAGGAAAACGCCGAGCACGATGAAATAGCCGGGATTGCCGGTGGCGGGCAGGGCGAAGAAGATGATCGCCGCCGCCGCCAGCAGTTCGATCGGGCCGACCAGCAATTGCCGCGCCACGATCGGCAGCGCCGGATAATGCAGCTGAAAGCTGCCGATCCTGAGTGGTCTCAGATGCAGCCAACTGCCGAATATGTAGGCCGCCACCACGAGCAGCATGGCGAGCCCTGCTGCTTGCGACAGCCGGTGATGCGGCGTGCCGGAAAACCGGTCGATCACGTCGGGCTCGAGCAGCAGGACGATGCTTGAGACGAACAGCGTCGACAGCACGAAGGTGATCCAGCAGATCGCCACCAGAATGCCGACGTCCTGCCCGGTCAGGCCCCTGGTGCCGTAGGCGCGGTAGCGGATCACCGCACCGGAAAACACCGAGCCGCCGATATTGTGCGACAGCGCGTAGGTGGTGAACGAGCAGAAGGTGACGAACAGCCACGATACTTTCTTGCCGATGTGCAGCAACGCGATGTGGTCGTAGCCGGCGAGCGAGGCATAGGCGATGACCGAGCTCAGCGCCGCCAGCACCCAGCCGCGCGCCGGGATGGCGATTATGCCGGCCCAGACATCGTCAAGCGAGATGCCGCGCAATTCGTGCAGCAGCAGCCACAGCGAGAACACCACCGCGGCGATGCCGATGACGGGCCAGAAATAGCGCCTCCAGTTCATGGCATGACGATCATGCGTTGCAGCCCGTACCGTTTTCCGGTTCGCAGCAGGCAAACCGCCCGCGTTGCCGAATGATTTACCCTCCATTCAGAAATGCCTCATTGAAGCCGGCTATTCAACCGGGAAGGCGCGCCATCATCGGGGCGAGGGCACTGGCAAGACAATGCCGCCGGCAAAATTCGCCGCGAGCACTCTTGGTGATCCGGCCGTGCGCTGATAGTCTGGCGGCAACTTGAACATGTAAATGCGCCTGCTGCGTCCGGTCTCCGGTTCGCGCGGCGCCGGAAGGAACGACAGTGGAAGACCACGACGCCGGCGCTGGCGCGCCGGAAGTGGGCGTGTCCAGGGGTTCGCCGCCGCCGTCCGGCCAGGCAAGCCCATCCACCGGACGCTACGGCCGTCAGGTGCAACCCTGGTCCGGCAATGGACAGGCTGGCGACACGTCCCACGATCACAAGGGTCAGAACGGCCCGCATCAGAACGGCAAACCCAAGAAACGGCGCAAGCGCCGGCGCGGGCGCAAGGTTTTCGCACGCGACGAGACTCGTCCGCTGGCGGCCGGCGCTTCGGTGCCCGCCGCCAACGAGGCCCCGGCCGCGCGCCCGCCCCAGCCAGCGGCTTACGCGCCTCCGCCCTCAGCTCCGCCAAGACCGGGGCAAGGTGCCCGCACACCGCCGCCGCTGCAGGAATTGCCGGTGTTTGCCGCGCTCGATCTCGGCACCAACAATTGCCGGCTGCTGGTCGCGGTGCCGACGCGCCATGGCCAGTTCCGCGTCATCGATGCCTTCTCGCGCATCGTCAGGCTGGGCGAGGGCCTTACCGCCAATGGCCGGCTCGGCGACGCCGCAATGGACCGCGCGGTCGAGGCGCTGAAGATCTGCGGTGACAAATTGCGCAACCGCAAGGTCAGGAAAGCCAGGCTGATCGCCACCGAGGCCTGCCGAACCGCCGCCAATGGCGTCGAGTTCCTCGAGCGCGTCGAGCGCGAGGCCGGCCTGCAGCTCGAGATCATCGACCGCCAGACCGAGGCGCGGCTGGCGGTGTCGGGCTGCGGTTCGCTGGTCGAGCGCGACACGCAAGGCGTCGTGCTGTTCGACATCGGCGGCGGCTCGTCCGAAATCGCGCTGATCGACCTCACCGGTCAGCGCTCGCCAAGGCTTGCCAACCATATCGTCTCGTGGACGTCGCTGCCGGTCGGCGTCGTCTCGCTGGCCGAGCGTTTTGGCGGCCGCACGGTGACACGCGAGATCTTTGGCGCCATGGTCGAGGATGTCGCAATGCGGCTGCGCGCCTTCGACGGGCGTGATCGGCTGAGCCACCTCCTGGCCAGCCCGAAATTCCATTTGCTCGGCACCTCGGGCACTGTGACGACGCTGGCCGGCGTCCATCTCGATCTCGAACGCTATGACCGGCGCCGCGTCGACGGGCTGTGGATGGATCGCGACAGCGTCGACCGCATGGTCGAAAAACTGGTCGGCTGGGATTTCCAGCAACGCGTCGCCAACCCCTGCATCGGCGCCGACCGCGCCGACCTGGTTCTGGCCGGCTGCGCCATACTGGAGGCGATCCGTGCCGTCTGGCCGTCGGAGCGGCTGCGTGTCGCCGACCGCGGCCTGCGCGAGGGCATATTGAGCGAATTGATGGCCGATGACGGCGTCTGGCGGCGAGGCAGAGCATGATCCCGAAAAGTGGCTGCCCGTTTTCGGACAAGATCATGCTCAAACAAGCAATCAAGCAATGACCAAGAAACCGGAAAGACCGAGCTCCGCCGGCATTCGCGTGCTGAAGACGAAGATCAAGAAGAAAAGCGGCCTGAAGGAATCGTCGCGCCGCTGGCTGCAGCGCCACATCAACGATCCCTATGTCCAGCGCTCGAAGGCCGACGGCTATCGCTCGCGCGCCGCCTATAAGCTGATCGAGATCGACGACAAGCACCATCTGCTCAAGCCAGGCATGAAGGTGATAGACCTTGGCGCGGCACCCGGCGGCTGGTGCCAGGTCGCCGCCGCGCGTACCAAGTCGACCGCGGAACACCCTAACGTCGTCGGCATCGATTACCTCGAGATGGACGCCGTGCCGGGCGCCCCGGTGCTGCTGATGGATTTCCTCGATCCGCAGGCACCCGAAAAGCTGGCCGCGACGCTGGGCGGCCAGCCCGACATCGTGCTCTCCGACATGGCCGCACCGACCACCGGCCACAAACGGACCGACCACATCCGCACCATGCATCTGTGCGAGGTGGCGGCCGATTTCGCGCTGTCGGTACTGAAGCCGGGCGGGCATTTCCTCGCCAAGACGTTTCAGGGCGGCGCCGAGAACGAATTGCTGGCCAGGCTGAAACGGAATTTCCGCTCGGTCCATCACGTCAAGCCACCGGCCTCACGCGACGAATCGGTGGAGCTTTATTTATTGGCGAAGGATTTTAAGGGGTAGCGCCCTTTCCTTCTCCCCTTGTGGGAGAAGGTGGCCTCGCGAAGCGAGGTCGGATGAGGGTGTTCCAGCTTGGCAACACGCTTGCAGTTATCATCGCCTCATTTCTTCCAACACCCCTCAACCGTCTCGGCGCTGCGCGCCGATCCACCTTCTCCCACAAGGGGAGAAGGGAAGGGGTCCTCAACTCCCCGGCGGGCTCACCGGCTCCAGCGTCTTCGGCGGTGTCAGCCGGCCATGTCCAGACACGGCATTGCCGGCGTCCGGCGCCAGCCGCATGAACGACAGCGAGGCTGCCGCCGATACCGCCGCTACGATGAAGAAGGCGGTGTGGAAGTCGCTCAGCGTCAGCGGGCCGCCATGGATCGTGGTCGACACTTCCAGGATGCCGCCGGCCAGCGCCACACCGAGCGCGATCGCCAACTGCTGGAACACCGCGGTGATCGGCGTGGCCTTGCTGGTGTCGGCGGCCGAAATCTCGGCGTAGGCAAGCGCATTGATGCCGGTGAAGAACATCGACCGGATGAAGCCCCCGGCGAGCAGCATGGCGAGGATCAGCCCGTAGGGCGTGTCGGGTGTGAACAGGCCGTTGATGGCGATGGACGCGGCAGCGATGAGCGAGCCTGAAATCAGCACACGGCGGAAGCCGGCGACCCTGAAGATCAGCGCGGTGACGAATTTCATGCCTATGGCGCCGATTGCCGAGACGAAGGTGATCATGCCGGACTGGAACGGCGTCAGCCCGAAACCAATCTGGAACATCAGCGGCAACAGGAAAGATACGGCACCAATGCCGATGCGGAACAGTCCGCCGCCGAGCACCGAGGAGCGGAACACCCGATTGCGAAACAGCTCGAGCGCCAGCAGCGGGTTCTTGGCGCGGCGCGCGTGCAGCAGGTAAAGCACCGCCGATGCCAGTCCGACGGCAACGGTGATAAAGCCGGCAACTGGCGGCAGAGCCGGCAGGCTGACCACCGAAAGGCCGAACACAATGCCCGATGCCGCCAGCCCGCTCAGCACGAAACCGATGAGATCGAGCGGCGGCGTCTGCGCGGCGTCGGTCTTCGGCAGGAAACGCGTGGCCAGCCAGATGCCGATCAGCCCGATCGGCACATTGATCAGAAAAATCCAGTGCCAGGAAAAATAGGTCGTGATGAAGCCGCCGACCGGCGGGCCGACCAGGGGGCCGACCAGAGCCGGGACAGTCAGCCACGACATGGCGGCGACGAGTTCGCTTTTCGGCGTCGCGCGTACCAGTACCAGGCGTCCGACCGGTGTCATCATGGCGCCGCCAATGCCTTGCAGGAAGCGTGACACCACGAAAGCCGGCAACGAATTGGAAATGGCGCACGCGACCGAACCGACGATGAACACGGCGATCGCGGCACGGAAGACATTCTTGGCGCCGAAGCGGTCGGCCATCCAGCCGCTGATCGGAATGAAGATCGCCAGCGATACCAGATAGGCGGTCAGCGCCAGCTTGAGCGCGATCGGGCTGGTGTGGATGTCGATGGCGATCGCCGGCAACGATGTCGCAATGACGGTCGAATCCATGTTTTCCATGAATAGAGCGACCGCCAGGATAAGCGGAATGGTGCGGTTCACGATGGATCCGGCCTTGAAATGTGCGTCGCGATTGCTTGCCGGCCCTGGGGGCCAAACCGACAGGTAGGGCGGTTATCATGGCTTGGCCCGGATGTCGCATTAATTTGCTGTCACGTTTGTGCGACCGCAAGTCCCGCAGCCCTTGGGGCAAAATGCAGCTTCGCCACTACACAACCATCGGCTTTTCAACGGCCACGGGACGTGTTACGAGCCAGCGCCAATCCTGAAAGGGAAGAAGACGAGTCGGCGCTGTCCATCCAGGGCGAGCGCCTTTCCTGCATTCCGAGGGCTGGCCATGGCAAAAATCATCGAGACGTCCACCGGCGCATTGGCGCTGACCTTTGACGACGTGCTGCTGCAGCCGGGTCATTCCGAGGTCATGCCCGGCGAGACCGACATCCGCACCCGCATCGCCGGCGACATCGACCTCAACGTGCCGATCCTGTCGGCCGCCATGGACACGGTTACCGAGGCGCGGCTCGCCATCGCCATGGCCCAGGCCGGCGGCATCGGTGTCATCCACCGCAATTTCTCGCCGGCCGAACAGGCCGAGCAGGTGCGGCAGGTGAAGAAATTCGAGTCCGGCATGGTGGTCAACCCTGTCACCATCGGTCCCGAGGCGACGCTTGCCGATGCGCTGGGTCTGATGCGCACCTACAGCATTTCGGGCATTCCGGTGGTCGAGAACGGCGGCACCGGCGGCCACACGGTCGGCCGGCTCGTCGGCATCCTGACCAACCGCGACGTCCGCTTCGCGTCCGATCCGGCGCAAAAGGTCTATGAGCTGATGACCCGCGAGAACCTGATCACGGTCAAGGAGAACGTCGATCAGGACGAGGCCAAGCGGCTACTCCATCAGCACCGCATCGAGAAGCTTGTTGTGGTCGATCGGGACGGCAATTGCGTCGGGCTGATCACGGTCAAGGACATCGAGAAGTCGCAGCTCAACCCGCACGCCACCAAGGATGCGCAGGGGCGCTTGCGCGCAGCCGCCGCCACCAGCGTCGGCGATGACGGTTTCGAACGCGCCGAGCGCCTCATCGACGCCGGCGTCGACCTTCTCGTGATCGACACCGCGCACGGTCATTCGCAGCGCGTTCTGGATGCGGTGACGCGGGCCAAGAAACTGTCCAACTCGGTTCGCATCCTGGCCGGCAACGTCGCCACCGCGGAAGGCACCTTGGCGCTGATCGATGCCGGCGCCGACGCGGTCAAGGTCGGCATCGGACCAGGCTCCATCTGCACCACCCGCATCGTCGCCGGCGTCGGCGTGCCGCAGCTCTCGGCGATCATGTCGGCGGTCGAGACGGCGCAGAAATCCGGCGTTTCGGTCATTGCCGATGGCGGCATCAAATATTCGGGCGATCTCGCCAAGGCACTGGCCGCCGGCGCAAGTGCTGCGATGATCGGCTCGCTGCTGGCCGGCACGGACGAGAGCCCGGGCGAGGTCTATCTGCACCAGGGCCGCTCCTTCAAAGCCTATCGCGGCATGGGCTCGGTCGGCGCGATGGCGCGCGGCTCCGCCGATCGTTATTTCCAGGCCGAGGTGCGCGACACGCTGAAACTGGTCCCGGAAGGCATCGAAGGGCAGGTGCCGTACAAAGGACCTGTGTCTGGCGTGCTGCACCAGCTTGCAGGCGGCCTGAAAGCCGCTATGGGTTATGTCGGTGGCCGCGACCTTGCCGATTTCCGCGAGCGCGCCACTTTTGTGCGGATATCCAATGCCGGACTTCGTGAAAGCCACGCCCATGACGTCACGATTACCCGCGAAAGCCCGAATTATCCTGGCGGAGCCTGACCGTCATGCGTCTTGGCGCAATCTGGCGGCAATGATCCTGCGGCTGTCGCGCCACGCGGCCGCACTCTGTGTCGCCACCGTGGCGGTTTTCATCATCATGACGGCAATGGAGTTCCTCTATTTTCGCCAATTGAGCGGCGGTCTGCCGTCGCTCGACATGCGCTATGCCGGTTTCACCCCGGATGAGGGCATGGCCTGGCTGACGGCACTCGGCCGGCGCGGCAGCGAAATTATTCTCGTCTGGCATTACCTGACCTTCGACCTGCTGTTTCCGGCGCTGCTGTCGCTGACGATGGTCAGCCTGATCCTGGCCACGGGCCGGCGGCTGAAGAATTTCCGTGCACTGCCTGCGCAAACCCAGTCGATATTCG
Organism: Mesorhizobium sp. M1182; assembly: GCF_040318335.1. Taxonomy (NCBI): domain Bacteria; kingdom Pseudomonadati; phylum Pseudomonadota; class Alphaproteobacteria; order Hyphomicrobiales; family Phyllobacteriaceae; genus Mesorhizobium; species Mesorhizobium sp. M1182. The sequence continues at coordinate 250,448 of NZ_JAMYMD010000004.1, read as the reverse complement.
CGGTTGTGCTGGTGCTGCCCTACCTGCTTACCGACTATGCCCAGAATATCGCCGTGGCTCGTCTTTTGTCTGATTTTCTGTCGGCCAATCCGGATTCGCTGTCCTTCGCCTCGGCGCTGATCGTCACCAAATTCGCCCTACTGGCGATACCAGTGACCGTCACTGCGGCTTTCACTCTGATGGCTCAGAAACGGTCTTGAAGGCTGGGTGACAGAGACAGGGGGCATCTTGAACCAGACCGCGATCTTCTGGCCGATGCTGGCGCAGGTGCTGCTGGTCTATATCGTCTACGTCGTTATGGGCCGGCGCCGCCATGGTGCGTTCAGATCGGGCGAAGCCAAGGCCGGCCAGTTCAAGACGCGCTCGACGGAGCCTGGTTCCAGCGTCACCGACAATCTGAGCAACCAGTTCGAACTGCCGGTGCTTTTCTACGTCTTATGCTTGACGCTGCACGTGACCAATGGCGTCAATTATCTGACCTTGGCACTGATGTGGATCTTTGTCGTCTCCCGCTATCTTCACGCATCGGTCCACTTGACCAGCAATCAGCTGATCCTGCGCAGCAGGGCATTCTACCTGGGCGCGGTGGTTCTTGCACTTGGATGGATATGGCTAGCGCTGCATCTGCTCGGCTTGGTCTGAGCAAGCTCAAGCTTACAAATCGAACACAGCGATCTTGCGCTTGTCGAACCTGATGGCGAGTTCACCGCGCACCAGCTTGAGCGCGGCCTCGCCGAAGACGGCACGCCGCCAGCCTTGCAATGCCGGCACGTCGGCTTCATCGCCCTCGGCAGCGATGCGGTCGATGTCGTCACTGGAGGCGAGTACCTTCGATGCGACGCCTTCCTTTTCGGCAACGATCCGCAGCAGCACCTTCAGCAACTCCGCCGCGGCGCTTGACCCCTCCGGCGGCTGGAAGCTCTTCGGCAGCTTCGGCATCTCTTCCCTGGGCAGGGCGAGGGCAGCGTTTACCGCGCCAAGCAGTGCCGTCGCCGTCGACGAGCGCTCCCAGCCCTTCGGCGTGGTACGCAGCTTGCTCAGCGCCGCAGCGTCGCGCGGCGCCTGCTGCGCCACTTCGTAGATCGCATCGTCCTTGAGCACCCGGCCGCGCGGCACGTCGCGCTCGCGCGCTTCGCGTTCGCGCCAGGCGGCCACTGCCTGCACGATCGCCAGTTCCTGTGGCTTGCGCAGCCGCATCTTGAGCCTCTTCCAGGCATCCTCGGGATGCGGATCGTAGGTCTCGCGCGAGGTCAGCACGTCCATCTCCTCGTTCAGCCAGTGAGCACGGTTTTCTCGCACCAGCTCGGCGCTGAGATGCTTGTAAACCTCGATCAGGTGGGTGACGTCGGCGAGCGCGTAGTCGAGCTGCTTTTCGGACAGCGGACGGTGGCGCCAGTCGGTGAAGCGCGAGGACTTGTCGAGCCGCGCTCCGGTGATGCGCTGCACCAGCTGGTCGTAGGAGACGCTGTCGCCGAAGCCGCAGACCATTGCCGCGACCTGGGTGTCGAACACCGGATGCGGCACCAGATCGCCGAGATGCACGATGATTTCGATGTCCTGGCGCGCCGCATGGAAGACTTTGACGATCGCTTCGTTCGCCATCAGCCTGAAGAACGGTTTCAGGTCGATGTCGGGCGACAGCGGATCGATCAGCGCGGTCACCTCGGGCGCTGCCATCTGGATCAGGCACAGGATCGGCCAGAAGGTCGTTTCGCGAATGAATTCGGTGTCGACGGTGACGAATTCCGCCTTTTCGAAGGCGGCAATAGCGGTCTCGAGTTCTTTCTGGGTGGTGATGACGTGCATCAAATCGCTTTTGGCAAGGGATAGGGTCTCTTTCAATTTCAGCCGCGCGCGCTTTCGTCAAGCGCAAGCACCTCTATCCAGGCTTTGCGGGTTCATCGGGATCGCCATTCCGCTTCGCCAGCCGGGCAAAAATCGTCGACGTGCGCAAAAGCGCCGTAAAACGGCTGCGATGGGTGGCCGGCACGGCGGAGCGCGCCTGCATCCGGTAAAGGATGACGGCCACGAAGATCGCATAGACGGTGGCGCTGAACACGAACAGCGCGCTCGGCCCGAAAAATTGCATCACCGTCGAGGCTGCGAACGGCCCGCCGATGGCGCCGAAGGAATAAAACAGCATCAAGGCAGCGTTGATCAGCACGAACTCGCCCTTGTCGGCGCGGTCGTTGGAATGCGCCGCTGACAACGAATAGAGCGGCATGGCGAAGCAGCCGAAGATGAAGACGAGCAGGAAGTTGAGAAACGGGCTGCCGCCTGCCACGAATGCCAGCGCCAGTGCCGCCACCATCGCACAGCACGTCGTCATCAGCAGCACCGAGCGCCGGTCCCAGCGGTCGGAGAGATAGCCAAGCGGGTATTGGATGATGGCGCCGCCGAAAATGCCGACGCTGACGAAGGTGACGACGTCGGCGACCGACATGCCGATCTGCTCGGCATAGACCGGCGACAGGGTGCGGAAGGCGCTGTTTGTGACGCCGACGGCGATACAGCCGAAGCAGCCGAGCGGCGAGATCCGCCAGACGCGCGCCAAATCGAGCTTGACGTCTTCCGGCGGCGTCGGATTGGAGCGGTCGCCGAGCGAAACCGGCACCAGCGAAACGGTGATCATCATCGACATGATGGCGAAGATGGCAAAGCCGCCGGCGCCAAAGATCGGGATCAGGAACTGGGCGCCCGTCACCGAGCCGATGTCGACCATCCGGTAGATGGCAAGCACCCGCGCCCGGTCGGTGTTGGTGACGCCGGAATTCAGCCAGGCTTCCATGATGGTGAACAGGCCGGCAAAGCAAAACCCGCCGGCAAAGCGCACGGCGCACCACATCACCGGATCGATGACCAGCACCAGAAGCAGCGTTCCCGCCGAGGCGATCGCCGCGAGTGCCGAAAAGGCGCGCACATGGCCGACGGACTTCATGATGCGGGTCACGGCAAGGCAGCCGAGCAGGAAGCCGGCGAAATAGAACGTGCCCATCAGGCCGATCGAGGAAGCGGGAAAACCTTCCTGCGCACCACGCAGCGCAATCAACGTGCTCTGCAGGCCATTGCCGCCGAGCAGGATGCCGGCGGCGATCAGGAGGGGGATCAGCGGGCGGATGGAGGACATGAAGGAAAGCCTGTCGTTGATCCTTCTTGAACCATCGCCTTCGCCAATGCCAGCGGCAATTCCCGGTGGCGTTGGGGCCAGCCGGGGGCCTTAATGCATGTCGCGCAAAAGTGTGCAGCGGTTTTGCGATAACGACATGCATAAAAACAAGAACCTAAAGCGCGTCGCCGAGGCCGATCGAACGCGACACGTTTTAGGTGCATTAACGAGTGGGAACTTGCGCTACCGCGTGGCGCCGGACCCTCCGTGTTGGGAACCAAGGCGTATCTTTGTAGTTCAGTGCTGGTGGGCGAATGCGCGTCTTGTGAGCTGCCGGTGTGCGGAGATGGTGTCAGGCATCGACGTCGTTTCTGCTGCCCGGCCTGAAGCTCCAAAGGGAGGTCCGCCATCATGAAATTTCATTCCGCATTTGCGGCATTTGCCGTGGCCGCAGTTCTGGCGGCCGGGCCGGCGCGGGCTGTCGACCTCGTCATGGTGTCCGGAGATACCGGCAACGGCCAGAGAATCCTTCGCGAGATCCTCGATCAATACGAGAAGACGACCGGCAACAAGGTTAGCGTCGTTCCGCTGCCCCCCTCGGCGACGGACCAGTTTGGCCAATACCGGCTCTGGCTTGCCGCCGGAAGCAGCGACGTCGACGTCTATCAGACGGACATCATCTGGGCCCCCCAGCTTGCAAGGCAGTTCATCGACCTGACCGAAGCGACCAAGGATGTCGTTGGCGCCCATTTCCCATCGATCATCAAATCGCAGACCGTGGACGGCAAGCTCGTCGCCTTGCCGATATTCACCGACGCTCCGGCGCTCTACTACCGCAAGGATCTCCTCGACAAATACGGCGCCAGGGTCCCGGCCAGCTGGGCTGAACTTGCCGATACCGCCAAGCTTGTCATGGATAAGGAGCGCGCGGCCGGCAACAAGGACATGTGGGGTTTCGTTTTCCAGGGCAACGCCTATGAGGGGCTGACCTGCGATGCACTCGAATGGGTGAAGTCGAACGGCGGCGGCCAGATTATCGAGCCGGACGGCACCATCTCCATCAACAATCCGCAAGCAGCTGCGGCGCTGGAAATGGCGAGGAGCTGGGTGGGAACCATCTCGCCGCCCGGCGTTCTGGCCTACCAGGAAGAAGAGTCGCGCGGAGTCTGGCAGACCGGCAACGCCGTCTTCATGCGCAACTGGCCCTACGCCTACGCGCTTGGCAACAGCGAAAGCTCCCCCATCAAAGGCAAGTTCGAGGTGACGACGCTGCCGCCGGGGTCTGGTGAGGGCGCGCACCCGGCAGCAACGCTTGGCGGCTGGAATCTCGCGGTTTCCAAATATTCGAAGAACCCGGATGCAGCGATCGAGCTGGTCAAATGGATCGCCTCGCCTCAGATGCAGAAGTACCGCGCTTTGAAGGGGGCATATCTGCCGACCATCCAGGCACTCTATGACGATGCCGACATCGCCAGCGCCCAGCCGGTGATTCCGCGCTGGAAGGAAGTCGTCCTCAACGCGGTGCCGCGTCCCTCGGCCCAAGCCAAGAGCCGGTACAATGAGGCATCGAGCGAGTTCTGGACCGCCGTCCACAACACCATTTCCGGCGAGGGCACAGCCGCCGACAACCTTGCCGATCTGGAGTTCTCCTTGACCAGGCTCAAGGGCACCGCCTGGTGACCTCGCCGCGCTCAGGCTCGCTGCTGGCGCGTCAGCGTGTGCGCTCGGCATGGCTGCTGCTTGCTCCGATGCTCATCGTGCTCGCCGCCGTTGCCGGCTGGCCGTTGATGCGCACGATCTATTTCGGCTTTACCGATGCCTCGCTCGCCGACCTCGAAGCCCGCCGCTGGGTTGGCTTCGCCAACTATTTCTCCGTCGTGCAAATGCCGAGCGGCCGCGTCGTCTATGACGGGCTGCTCGCCGATCCGGTCTGGTGGCGCGCCGTCTGGAACACGGTGCGCTTCGCGGTGATTTCGGTGACCTGCGAGACGGTGCTCGGCATGATCGTCGCGCTGGTGCTCAACGCCAGGTTTCGCGGCCGCGGTATCGTGCGCGCCGCGATCCTCATCCCTTGGGCGATCCCGACGATCGTCTCGGCGAAAATGTGGCAGTGGATGCTCAACGACCAGTTCGGCATCATCAACGACGTCCTGCTCAAGCTCGGCCTGATCAGCACCAAGATCGCCTGGACGGCCAGCGCCGACACGGCGATGGTCGCCGTCCTTGTTGTCGACATCTGGAAGGCGACCCCCTTCATGGCGCTTCTCATTCTCGCCGGCCTCCAGATGCTTCCACAAGAAATCTACGAGGTCGCCAAGCTCGACGGCGTCGGCGCGTGGAGAATTTTCTGGAAGATCACTTTGCCGCTCATCCGACCGGCGTTGATGGTGGCCATGATCTTTCGCGGTCTCGATGCCCTGCGCATCTTCGATCTGATCTACGTGCTTACGCCAAACAACATACACACCAAGTCGATGTCGGTGTTTGCCCGCGAGAGCCTGTTTGAGTTCGACAAGTTCGCTTCCGGTTCCGCCGCCTCGACGCTTCTCTTCCTTATCCTCGCTCTGCTGACCATGCTCGTTCTTTGGCTCGGCCGGATAAGACTGGACAAGGACTATTGACCATGGGGGACTATTGATCATGGGGGACTACTGACCATGTGGATCGTCAAGCGCACGGCTTTCTACCTCCTCGTCGCCGTTATCGTCGTCGTCGCGGTGTTCCCGTTCTACTACGCCATCATCACCAGCCTGAAATCGGGGACGGCGCTCTTCCAGATCGACTATTGGCCGAAGACGATTACCTTCAGCAACTACAGGACCGTGTTCACCGAGGGGACCTTCCTGCGCAACCTCGTGAACTCGCTTTTCATCTCGAGCGCCGTTGTCGTCATTTCGCTGTTCCTCGGCGTCACCGCCGCCTATGCGCTGGCGCGCATCCGCTTCCGCGGCCGCTCGGCTCTGCTCCTCACTATCCTGTCCGTTTCGATGTTCCCGCAATTGGCGGTGCTTGCCGGGCTTTTCGAGCTGATCCGCATCTTCGGCCTCTACAATTCGCCGTTCGCGCTGATCTTGTCCTACATGATCTTCACCTTGCCGTTCACCGTCTGGGTGCTCACCGCCTTCGTTCGCGACCTGCCGATCGAGCTGGAGGAAGCGGCGATCCTCGATGGCGCCACGCCCTGGATCATCATCAGCCGCGTCTTCCTGCCGCTCATGTGGCCGGCGCTGGCGACCACCGGGCTTCTCGCCTTCATCGGTGCGTGGAACGAGTTCCTGTTCGCCCTGACGTTTACCTCCAGCAACGAGCAGCGAACCGTGCCGGTCGCCATCGCTCTGCTCTCCGGCAGCTCTCAATTCGAGATCCCGTGGGGCAACATCATGGCCGCATCGGTGATCGTCACCGTGCCGCTCGTCGTCCTCGTTCTCATCTTCCAGCGCAAGATCATTTCCGGTCTCACGGCGGGCGGGGTGAAGGGGTGAGTGCATAGTTGAACTGCCGGCACAGAGCAGCGAACTCAGATTGACGCCTCGAGCATAAATTGATGCCGGTGGGACTCGACCCGGCTGCAGCTTGCCTTGACAAATGCACCCTCTCATGTGCTTTTCGCGCAAATTTTCAGGCTGGGCCATCATGCCTTGGCCGCAACCCAACATCCGGACTTTAAGAATGACAATGCATCGTTACCGCAGCCATACCTGTGCCCAGTTGAGGAAGGCCGACGTCGGCTCGACCGTTCGCCTGTCGGGCTGGGTGCATCGCGTGCGCGACCATGGCGGCCTGCTGTTCATCGATTTGCGCGACCATTACGGCCTGACCCAGATCGTCGCCGATCCGGATTCGCCCGCCTTCAAGATCGCCGAGACCCTGCGCGGCGAATGGGTCGTCCGCGTCGACGGCGAGGTCAAGGCGCGCCTCGCCGACACCGTGAACCCTAATTTGCCAACCGGCGAGATCGAAGTCTTCGCGCGCGAGATCGAGGTACTGTCGGCCGCCAGGGAATTGCCCCTGCCGGTCTTCGGCGAGCCGGATTACCCAGAGGACATCCGCCTCAAATACCGCTTCCTCGACCTGCGCCGCGATACCCTGCACAAGAACATCGTCGCGCGCACCAAAATCATCGCCGAGATGCGCAAGCTGATGGGCGAAGTCGGCTTCACCGAATTCTCGACGCCGATCCTGACCGCCTCGTCGCCGGAAGGGGCGCGCGACTTTCTGGTGCCGTCGCGCATCCACCCCGGCACTTTCTATGCGCTGCCGCAGGCACCGCAGATATATAAGCAGCTGATCATGGTGTCCGGCTTCGACCGCTACTTCCAGATTGCGCCCTGCTTCCGCGACGAGGACCCGCGCGCCGACCGTCTGCCGGGTGAATTCTACCAGCTCGACGTTGAGATGAGCTTCGTCGAGCAGGAGGATGTGTTCACCACCATGGAGCCGGTGATGCGGGGGGTGTTCGAGACCTTTGCCGCCGGCAAGCCTGTGACGGAGAAGTTTCCGCGCATCGCCTATGATGTCGCCATGCGCAAATACGGCACCGACAAGCCGGACCTGCGCAACCCGATCGAGATGCAGGCCGTCTCGGATCATTTTCGCGACTCTGGCTTCAAGGTATTTGCCAACATCCTTGCCAACGATCCGAAGGCCGAGGTCTGGGCCATTCCGGCCAAGACCGGCGGGTCTCGCGCCTTCTGCGACCGCATGAACTCATGGGCGCAAGGCGAGGGTCAGCCCGGCCTCGGCTACATCTTCTGGCGCAAGGAGGGCGAGAAGCTCGAAGGCGCCGGGCCGCTGGCCAAGAACATCGGCGAGGAGCGCACCGAGGCGATCCGACAACAACTCGGCCTCGCCGATGGCGATGCCGCCTTCTTCGTCGCCGGTGATCCGAAGAAGTTCGTCTCCTTCGCGGGAGCGGCGCGCACCCGCGCCGGCGAGGAGCTCAATCTTGTCGACCGCGACCGCTTCGAATTGTGCTGGATCGTCGACTTCCCGTTCTTCGAATGGAACGAGGAGGAGAAGAAGATCGACTTCGCGCACAATCCTTTCTCGATGCCACAAGGCGGCATGGATGCGCTTAACGGCGAGGATCTGCTCGGCATCAAGGCGTTCCAGTACGACATGGTCTGTAACGGTTTCGAGATCGCCTCCGGCGGCATCCGCAACCATCTGCCCGAAACCATGGTCAAGGCGTTCGAAACCGTCGGGCTGGACCGCGCAACGGTCGAAGAGCGCTTCGGCGGCCTTTATCGCGCCTTCCAGTATGGCGCGCCGCCGCATGGCGGCATGGCGGCCGGCATCGACCGCGTCGTCATGCTTCTGGTCGGCGCCAGGAACCTGCGCGAAGTGACTATGTTCCCGATGAACCAGCAGGCCTACGACCTGTTGATGAGCGCGCCGTCGGAAGCCAGCCCGCAGCAGCTTCGCGAATTGTCGCTGCGCGTGGTGGCGACGAAGAAAGAGGTTTAGAAAACGCTCCGAACCGGTGCTGTTGATTCATAAAAAAGCCCGGCATCGCTGCCGGGCTTTTTGCTTGAAGCCTGTCTCGGTCAGTCTTCGTTTGCCGTAACCGTCACGCCGAGCGTTTTCGGCAGGTCGAGCGGGTTGGACATGGCGCCCGCCATGATCAGCGCGAACGGCACCGCTGCCGGCGGCTCGGCCGAGACCTCGATGCTTTGCGGATCGTCGAGGAACTTGTTGACCGCGGCCGAAACCTGCGCGGTCAGTTCCGGATTGTTGAGCTGCGCCATGCCGAAGGGCACGATCGCCTTGGCCTGGTTGGCGATGTCCTTGCCGGACATGCCTTGCTGCTTGCCGGCATAATCGAGCACCTTTTTGGTCAGTGAATCGTCGTCGAAGCGGATCGAGGCGCTGTTGAACGAAAGCTGCTGCAGCAGCCCGAGCATGGCCATGCCTTGCGCCGAATTGTCGGCGCCTTCGGGCTGCGCTGCCATCTTCTTCTGCATCTCCTGCAGTGATTTGATGACGTCCAGCGTGTAGCCGCCGAGATCGAAGGTCATGCCGAGCGTGCCGGCATTGTCGACCGATATTTCGTATTTCGACAAGTCCATCCTGCCGTCGGTAGGCTGCCAGGTGCCTTCCATCTCAAGATTGCCTGTTATGTTCTGGTAGCCGAGTGCGTTGATGACTTCCTTGGATTTCGGATCTTCGACCAGGGTCAGGTCGGCAGCGAATTTTTCCGTAGTGCCGGAAAACGCCATGGCCTTGCCGTCGGCCGGCGGCGTGATTGCGATGGCAAGCCCGTCCATCGAGAAAGCAGTTTTGTCAGCCACTTTGACTGTCATGTTGTCGAGCTCGGCCGATTTGTACATCATCAGCGAGCCCAGCGGACCGGTTGCGCCTTCGGCCGGAACCGTCATGTCGTGGATGACGAAGGGGCTGAGATTGAGCGTGACGCCATCTTCGCTGTGTTCGAACGGCGACGTCGATACGGTCGCGATTTGATAGCCGCCATTGGCTTCGGTCACACCTTCGAGCTTGACGTCGCCGATCTTGAGCGCCTCCTTTTCGGCCGCCGGTTTGACCGCTACACCTTGCAGAACCATGCTGGAGGTGTCGCCGGTTACTCCGGTCCAGGAGAGGTCGACACCCTGCGCGGCGAGGGCCGCCTTCAGCCGGTCGGCGACCGCGGTATCCTGCGCGAACGCCGCATTCAGCGGCAGCGTCAGCAAAAAGGTCGAAAAAGCCAGTCTCTTAACAAGTGTCGAGTGTCTTTTAATAAGTGTCGAGTGTCTGATCGTCATCGAGAGCTCCCCTGAGAGTGTCCTGAAATTCTTTTCAAATCGTCGCGTCGTCACCATTCGGTGACGAACTGGACCGGAAAAAGGCGGGCCTCGGCACAATGGTCGAAAATCGCGGCCAAAGGCAAACCCGATCCATCAGCCTTGCGATAGAAGCAGGATGTAACGGATTGATGTTGGCCGGCGTCGCGACGCTTCCAATTCCTGTTGCATAATGGGTGTCGCGCAAAAATGTGCAACGGTTTTGCGATAACGACATGCATCAAAACAAGGACCTAAAGCGTCGCATGGGGTCCGGTCGAACGCGATGCGCTTTAGGAGCACGCATACCGGTGTGCCTCTTGCCGCGAATCACCCGCTCGGCTAGTGCCAGCCCATGGGAAAAAGGCTTTTGCCGCCCGAGAGTGGCGGCGGCGACAATATTGAGCCGGTCGATCTGAAGAAGGCGCTGGAAGAGCGCTATCTCGCCTACGCGCTGTCGACCATCATGCACCGGGCGCTGCCGGACGTGCGCGACGGATTGAAGCCGGTGCATCGTCGCATCATGCATGCCATGCGCCTGTTGCGGCTCAACCCCGACCAGGGTTTTGCCAAATGCGCCCGCATCGTCGGCGAGGTGATGGGCAAATTCCATCCGCATGGCGACCAGTCGATCTACGACGCGTTGGTGCGGTTGGCGCAGGATTTTTCGATGCGCTACCCGCTGGTCGACGGGCAGGGCAATTTCGGCAATATCGACGGCGATAACGCCGCCGCCATGCGCTACACCGAAGCGCGCATGACCGAAATGTCGACGCTGCTGCTGGAAGGCATCACCGAGGACGCCGTCGATTTCCGCCCGACCTACAACGAGGAAGACGAGGAGCCGGCCGTGCTGCCCGGCGCCTTCCCGAACCTGCTCGCCAACGGCTCGTCCGGCATCGCCGTCGGCATGGCGACCTCGATCCCGCCGCACAATGCGGCCGAGCTCTGCGACGCCGCGCTTCACCTGATCGATCATCCGGATGCGCCCGTCACCAAGCTGATGGATTTCGTGCAAGGTCCGGATTTCCCGACCGGCGGCATCATCGTCGACAGCCGAGCCTCGATCCTCGAAGCCTACGAAACGGGTCGCGGCGGCTTTCGCGTCAGGGCGAAGTGGAGCCAGGAGGACCAGGGCAGGGGCACCTGGAACATAGTCGTCACCGAAATCCCTTACGGCGTCCAGAAGGCCAGACTGATCGAAAAGATCGCCGAGCTCTTGATGGCGCGCAAGCTTCCGTTGCTCGAGGATATCCGCGACGAGAGCGCCGAGGACATCCGCGTCGTGCTGGTGCCGAAGAGCCGCTCGGTCGATCCCGGCATCATGATGGAATCGCTGTTCAAGCTGACCGAGCTCGAAAGCCGCTTTCCGCTCAACATGAACGTGTTGTCGCGCGGCAAGGTGCCGAACGTGCTGTCGCTGAAAGGTGTGCTCAAGGAATGGCTGGAGCACCGCCGCGACGTCCTGATCCGCCGCTCCAAGCACCGCCTCGGCGAGATCGAAAGGCGGCTGGAGATCCTCGCCGGCTATTTGATCGCCTACCTCAACATCGACGAGGTGATCAGGATCATCCGCGAGGAGGACGAGCCCAAGCAGGTGATGATGGTGCGCTGGTCGCTGACCGACACCCAGGCTGAAGCCATCCTCAACATGCGGCTGAGAGCGCTGCGCAAGCTCGAGGAATTCGAAATCCGCGAGGAATTCAATGGCCTGACCGGCGAGAAGAAGCAGATCGAGGCACTGCTTGCGTCCGACGCCAAGCAGTGGGCGACGATCAAGTGGGAAGTCGCCAATGTTCGCCAGAAATACGGGCCCGACACCGAGATCGGCAAGCGCCGCACCGAGTTCGCCGACGCACCCGAGCATGACCTGACCGATATCGCCCACGCCATGATCGAGCGCGAGCCGGTCACCGTGGTCGTTTCGGAAAAGGGCTGGCTGAGGGCCATGAAAGGTCATCTGACCGACCATTCGGCCCTGACCTTCAAGGAAGGCGACAGCCTCAAGCTCGCCTTCCACGCCCAGACGACCGACAAGGTGCTGGTCTTCACCACCGGCGGCAAGTTCTACACGATCGGCGCCGACCGGCTGCCGGGTGGGCGTGGCCACGGCGAGCCGATCCGCATCATCGTCGACATGGACAACGACCAGGATATCGTCACCGCTTTCGTCCATGATCCCAAGCGCAAGCTGCTGCTGGTGTCGCATGACGGCAACGGTTTCATCGTGCCGGAAGAAGAAGTCGTCGCCAACACCCGCAAGGGCAAGCAGGTGATGAACGTCAAGGCGCCCGACGAAGCCCAGCGCTGTGTGAGCGTCGCCGGCGACCATCTCGCCATTGTCGGCGAGAACCGCAAGATGCTGGTGTTCCCGCTGGCCGAGATCCCCGAGATGGGACGCGGCAAGGGCGTGCGCCTGCAGAAATACAAGGATGGCGGTGTCCTCGACCTCAAGACCTTCACGCTGGCAAGCGGCCTGTCCTGGCAGGATTCGGCAGACCGCACCTTCACCAAATCGCGTGACGAGCTTGCCGAATGGATCGGCGCCCGCGCCTCGGCCGGCCGCATGGTGCCGAAGGGTTTCCCGAGGACTGGCAAGTTCGGGTGAAGCGGTAATCTCCCCCCTCGAGGGGGAGATGGCCGGCAGGCCAGAGGGGGTCCCCGCGCATGAAGCGCCAGCCTGCTTTGTTCGTGGTAAGGTCGCGTCAGGACGTCCCGACCCCCTCTGTCGCCTTCGGCGACATCTCCCCCTCAAGGGGGGAGATTAGCAGCGCCACCCGAACATTTGGAATGTCGTCACGATTGCTGCACTATATCAGTGCATAAGCGATGCGATGGGCTAGGGAGAATTGGGCGCTTGAAGGAAATCAGAATCCAGAAGCCGGAGCGGCAACAGCGTCTGTTTGGCCTGTCGACGCCGCTCAGGGCCGCTGTCATTCCGCCGCTGTCAGCGGCGCGCTGGCTCCTGGTGCTGATCGTCGCCGCCGGCGTATATTTTTTCCACGGCTTCCTGTTCCCGGTCCTTGCCGCCCTGGTTATCGCTTTCGCCAGTTGGCCGCTCTATCGGCGGCTGCTCGCAGGCGTCGGCGGCAACCGCACGATTGCCGCTACTCTTGCGATCCTGTTCATCCTGACCTTCCTGGTGGTGCCGATCGCGCTTGCCGGCACGTACGCCATCAACGAGGTGCGCGAATGGGTCGGCTGGGCTATCGAGACCAACCGCTACGGCGCGCCGACGCCGCACTGGATCGCCACGCTGCCTGTAGTAGGCGAATGGCTCAATGAACAGTGGACGGTCAACGTTGGCCATCCAGGCGGTATCGGCGAACTGATCCAGCTGATCAGCGGCGCCAATATCGGCAGCATCTATCGCGGCGCGCTTGCCGCCGGCGGTAGCGCCTTCGGCCTTTTGCTGACGCTGCTGTTCATGATGATCGCATTGTTCTTTGCCTATCGCGACGGCGAGCATTTCGCCGGACAGGTCGATCGCCTCGGCGAACGCATCCTGCCGGCCAGATGGGAACGGATCTCACGCGTGGTGCCGGCGACGATCTCGTCGACGGTTACCGGTATGACCGTTATCGCCATCGGCGAAGGACTGGTGCTGGGCATCGCTTACTGGTTGGCCGGCGTACCGTCGCCGGTGACGCTCGGCGCGCTGACCGGCATCATGGCGCTTATCCCCGGCGGCGCGCCGCTGTCGTTCACGCTGGTCTCGATCTATCTCGCGGCCAGCGGCTCGCCGATGGCGGGGCTGGCGCTGTTCATCTGGGGCGCGGTCGAACTCTTCATCGTCGACAAGACATTGCGCCCGAAGCTGGTCGGCGGGCCGATAAAGCTTCCCTTCCTGCCAACCTTTTTCGGCCTGATTGGCGGCGTCAAGACAATGGGCTTTCTCGGCCTGTTCATCGGCCCGGTGCTGATGGCCCTGCTGGTCGCAATCTGGCGCGAATGGCTGCGCGAAGTGGAACTGACCGATGAACTCGCTGCCGCCGAACCGGCGGAGCAGGAAGATGCACCGCCGCAGATCGAAATTGTCGCCGGACGCGCCGCCGCGAAAAAGAATCAGGCCGGGTGACTGACGGCGAACGTGGCGCGGCGCTTGCGCCCCTCGTGCAACTGCCAGAGCGAATGGCCGATCAAGGTCATGATGAGGATCGCGCCGCCGATCAGGCTGTTGCGCGTCGGTGTTTCGGCGAAGATCATCCACACCCAGACCGGCGCCAGCACGGTTTCAAGCAGGTAGAACATCGCCACTTCCGGCCCGGAGATGTATTTCGGGCCGTTGGCGAGGCAGAAGAACGAGATCGGCATGATGACGGCACCGTTGAAGACGATCCACCATGGCGCGTTGACGTGAAAACCCGCCTTGGAAACCATCAGGGTGGCGACGGCCAGCGGCAGGACCACTCCGATCAGCGCCGTGAAGCCCATATCCTTGCCGCTGGCGCGCGAGATGGTGATGGCCGCGGCGATCATGAAAGCCGAGCATAGCGCCATCAGGTCGCCGAAGAGATGCCCGGTTCCGACGGAATCGCCGACGATGATCACGACGCCAGCGATCATCAATGCCAGCGCTGCAAGCGTCAGGGGCCGTGGCCTCTCCTTCAGGAACAGCCATGACAAAAGGGCCGCGAACATGGTTGTGAACGCCAGGATGAAAACGAGGTTGGCTGTCGAGGTATTGTAGACACCGGTGATGAAGGCGATCGAGCCGAGCCCGTAGAGGCCGGCAACGATGAGCCCTGACCAGCCCGGCACAAGCTGCGGTGCCTTTGCGCTCAGCGAGCGCCAGGCGGCCCAGATGATAAGCGTGGCGACGAAGGTCGTGCCGGTGCGCAACAGCAGGATCGTCCACGCCTCGCCGTCGGCGAGCCGGATCAGCGGAATGTCGACGGTCAGCGTCAGCCCGCCGATGGCGGTGATCAGAAGGCCTCTCTGGTGGTCGTTGTGGGAAGGCATGCGGCAATTCTCGCGTAGGCTTGGAAGCGCAAAATTGGCCCGCCCGGTTTTCCAGCCGATCGGCCGGAAGCCCGGCGGCATTCTCCTCGAAACAATTTAAGAGTGAATACCGAAAGCGAAGATCAGCGCGAAACCGCTTCGTGATTATAGCGTTCCCAGCCTTTCGGGCCGAGATGCTCCTGCGGCTGGAAGCGCATCTTATAATTCATCTTGCGCGAGCCGTTTACCCAGTAACCCAGATAGACATGGGGCAGGCCCATCGCCCTGGCGCGGGCGATGTGATCGAGGATCATGAAGGTGCCGAGCGAACGGTCCTCGAAGTCCGGGTTGAAGTAGGAATAGACCATCGACAGGCCATCGGCCATCTTGTCGGTGAGCGCCACGGCGATCAGCTCGCCCTGGCCCTTGCCGGTGATGAAGCTGTCAGGTCCGCGGCGACGGTATTCGATGACCTTGGTGTCGACATGGGTATCCTCGACCATCATGGCGTAGTCGAGCACGGTCATGTCTGACATGCCGCCACGGCGGTGGCGGACGTCGAGATAGCTGCGGAACAGCGAATACTGTTCGGTGGAGGGTTCGGCGTCGTGCATGGCGCCGACCAGATCCGAATTATGCTGTATGACCCGTTTCATGTTGCGGCTGGCGGTGAATTCCTGCGCCAGGATGCGCACCGACACACAGGCGCGGCAGGTCTCGCAGGCCGGCCTGTAGGCGATGTTCTGCGACCGCCTGAAACCGCCCTGCGTCAACAGATCGTTCATCTCGGGGGCCTTGTCGCCGACCAAGTGTGTGAACACCTTGCGCTCGAACTGGCCCTCGAGATAGGGACATGGCGAGGGCGCGGTCAGAAAGAACTGCGGCGACTGGGTCGGGTGCTGCGTCATCGAGCCTTGGAAATACTCCTGCGAATCGCTCTACCTTTGGCGCGGACGCCGAAAAATTCAACAGGATTGTGAAAGCCTGGTTGATTGGACGTCTTCACATTTGTGCGCAAAGGTTGCGGCCGCGCTTCAAAAGTCTGCTCAGCGGCCACTGCGGCTGACAACGGTGCCGAGCAGCAGGTCGTGCAGCGTGCGCTTGCGGTCGGAAAACAGGCTCACCAGCAGGACCAGCGGCGAAAGGATGACATTACCGGCCCAAAACAGCACCGAATGCACGACGGCGGTCAGCCCGTCGATGCGGCTGCCGTCGAGTCGGTCGAGCCGGATGCCCATCATCTTCATGCCGGTGGTGGCCTGGTCTTTACTGCCGAGCGTGTTCCAGATGTAGAGGATGGCGACGGTCGGCACGAGAATGGAAAACAGCATCCAGCCGAGGCCGAGCGTCAACAGCCCGAACAGGAACACCAGGATCGCGAATGGAATGGTGAGCAACGCGACGATGAAATAATCGATGACGAAGGCGAGAATTCGCCGCGTGCGCACGCCTTCATAGGCGCGGACGTCTTCGAGCCTGCTGGTGATGATATCGCCGTCGAGAACGCGAGCGTTCATGTCATTTCCTCGTAATCGAACCCGAGTTAAGCACGGCCGCTTCTTGGTGAAATGGTGAAGGTTCGCGGCGGAATCAAGATCGAGCCTTTGGCCGCCGTGTAGATGGTGACGGAGTGCCTGGGGCCGTCTGACTTGTTGAATTCATGGCGCGGATAGCGTTAGTTTGCTGCGGCGCAACAAAGCGCGCCGAGCCGAGGGGACGGGGCGACATGGACTACGACATGCTGGTCATCGGCAGCGGCCCATCTGGGCGCCGCGCTGCGGTGCAGTCGGCCAAGCTCGGCAAGTCGGTGCTGGTGGTCGACAGAGGCCGGCGTCTCGGCGGCGTTTCGGTGCATACCGGGACCATACCGTCGAAGACGTTGCGCGAGACGGTGCTCAACCTCTCCGGCTGGCGCGAGCGCGGCTTTTATGGACGCGGCTACCGCGTCAAGCAGGACATTTCGGTCGGCGATCTGGTCGAGCGCCTGCACAAGACGCTCGACCATGAGGTCGAGGTGCTGCAGCACCAGTTCATGCGCAACACGGTCAAGAGTGCGCGCGCCGCGGTAAAATTCCTGGGCCCCAACAAGGTCAGCCTGACCACCGACACCGGCGACTACAGCGAGGTTGGCTTCGCCCATGCGCTGATCGCGGTCGGCACCCGGCCGCACCGGCCGCGCGACGTGCCGTTCGACAAGACACGGATCTTCGACAGCGACGAGATGCTGGAGCTCGATCGGCTACCGCGCACGCTGACGGTGATCGGCGCCGGCGTCATCGGCGTCGAATATGCGACAATCTTTTCGGCACTCGACGTTCCGGTGACACTGGTCGAGCCGCGCAACACGATGTTGGATTTCGTCGACCGCGAGATCGTCGACGACTTCATCCATCAGATGCGCGACCGCGGCATGACCATCCGATTGGGCAGTGCCGTCAAGGAGATCGCCTCGAAACCCGACTATGCTGAGGTGACGCTGGCCGACGGCCGCACCATACGTTCCGAGATCGTGCTTTATGCCGCGGGACGCACCGGCAATGTCGGCAATTTAGGGCTCGACGCCGTCGGCATCGAGGCTGATTCGCGAGGCCGCATCAAGGTCGATCCGCAGACCTTCCAGACCAGCGCGCCCAACATCTATGCCGCCGGCGATGTCATCGGCTTTCCGAGCCTGGCATCGACCTCGATGGAGCAGGGCAGGGTGGCCGCCTGCCATGCCTTCGGCGTGCCCTTGCCGCCCCCGCCCGAAACCTTTCCCTACGGCATCTACGCCGTGCCGGAAATCTCCACCGTCGGGCAATCCGAGGAGCAGGTGCGCGAGAGCGGTGCCGCCTACGAGGTCGGCGTGGCGCGGTTCCGCGAGACATCGCGCGGCCACATCATGGGTGTCAACACCGGTTTCCTGAAGCTTCTGTTCTCGATCGAAACACGCCGTCTGCTCGGCGCCCATATTGTCGGCGAGGGCGCGACCGAACTCATCCACATCGGCCAGGCGGTCATCAATCTCGGCGGCACAGTCGACTTCTTCGTCAACAACACCTTCAACTACCCGACGCTGGCGGAAGCCTACAAGATCGCCGGGCTGGACGCCTGGAACCGCATGGGGCGAGGGTAGCTTCGGGGCTCATCGATCCGACGCTGCAACGGCGACCGCAGGATCCGCCAGCCATTGCCTGACGATGTCGGCGTCCGGATCGCCAATTTCATGGCCGGAGGCGACGGTGTGGGCCTCGACCTTGGCGCCATGCGAGTTCAGTAGAGCGGCCAGCACCGGCGCGAATGGCACGTAGGTCAGGTCGGCGGCGCCGGCGATGATCAGCGCCCGCGCCTTCGACAGGTCGGCCGGCGGCACCTCGTCGAGCACCGGCATCGGACGCAGCAATGCGGCGCGCTCGATGAGGCCCGGATGCAGCAGCATGACGCTTGAAACCAAATTGGCGCCGTTCGAATAACCGAGAAAGGTCGCGCGACGGAGATCGAGGCTGTGGCGCTTCGCGACGCCGGCGACGAAGCCCGCGAATGCCTCCGCCTCCGTGCGGATGCTTGCCTGCTCGAATCGCGTCGGGGTGATTCGCGTGAACCAACGGAACCCGTCCTCCTGAGGAATGCGGCCACGGACCGCAACCAGCACAGCATGCGGCGCGATTTGCCGACCAAGCGGCAGCAAGGTCGTCTCGTCGACACCCGATCCATGCAACAGGAACAGCCAGTCACCGGGTAAGTTGGCGGGTCGAAGGAGCCGGTAGAAAAAGCCTGAATTTTCCTGCAGAATACCGTCTTCGAGGCTCTCCTCGGCCATAGTCACATCCTTTTGATTTCGCGTTACTTTCGTTAATTTGCCGGCTTCAAAACGAAATATTTTCAAGCTCCGCGAAAATTGATTGAACCGGGCGCATTTCAGTCCGTTTCTTTGCCCATATAATCCCCGCGGGGGGATCGAAGCAGTGTGCGCCGGGTGGTCGCCCGAGTGATCGCATGCCGGGCATAAACAACCAGCTTTAAGGCCTTTTATCGATGACCATGCCAGTTTCGCCGGAACGCGATACGCGTATTGACGTGTTCCGGGCTCTCGCCCTCCTGACCATATTCATCGACCACGTGCCGGGCACCGTTTTCGAAACCCTGACCTACAAGAATTTCGGGTTTTCGGATGCGGCCGAGGCCTTCGTGCTGATCTCCGGCATGTCCGTCGCTCTTGCCTACGGCACCAAATTCCAGCCGGGAAACCGGCTGGTCGCAACGCTGAAGATGTGGCGCCGCGCCGGCGTGCTCTATGTCACCCACATCGTCACGACGATGGTGGTCATGGCTATCTTCTGCGCAGCGGCGGTGTTTGCGAAACGGCCGGACCTTCTGACCCTGATCAACATCGAGCCGCTCGTCAGGAACCCGCCGCAAGTCCTCGTCGGCATCGTCACGCTCGGCCATCAGCTCGGTTACAACAACATACTGCCGGTCTATGCGGCCCTGCTGTTGATGGCGCCGGCCTTCCTGCTGTTCATCAGCTACCGGCCACTGGCGGCGCTCGCCGTATCCGCAGCCCTTTGGCTGATTGCCGGTATCTACCAGATCGCGCCGCCGAACTACCCGGAGCCCGGCTTCTGGTTCCTCAATCCGCTGTCATGGCAATTGCTGTTCAATATCGGCATGGCCAGCGTGTTGCATGTGCGGCGCGGCGGCGCCATCCCGGTCAATCGCTGGCTGGTCGGCGCGGCGGCCGCCTATGTGCTGACGTCGCTCGTCTGGGTGCACAGCCCCTTATGGGGGCATGTTTCATGGCTCGACCTGCCGGTGGTGCTGACCGGTTTCGACAAGACGTTCCTGTCGTTGCCGCGGCTGCTGCACATCCTGGCGATGAGCTATCTGGTCGTCGCCTTGCCTGTCGTCTCGAACCTGTTCCGCACCGGCCGCGACAATCCGCTCGCCATATTGGGCAAACGCTCGCTGCCGGTTTTCATTGCCGGCACGGTGATTGCCATGGCGGTGCAGGTGATGAAGCTGATCAACCCGGGCGGCTTTGCCTATGACAGTCTGCTGCTCGCCGCCGGCATCGCCATGCAGTTCGCGCTCGCCTTCTATCTGGAGTGGCTGTCCGCCATCGGCTGGTCCGGCAAGGGCAAGCCGGTCCGCAACGAGGCGCCGCCTGTCCGTCCATCCTTTGGCATCGGTCCCATGGCGGCCAATAGGTAAGATTTGGAGCCGATCTGCCCCAGTCAGCCTGTACTTGGCGGCGGTCCGGAAGATGCCCTGACGACAAGTTCGACATCGAGCGTTTCTCGCCGCACCGTGCCGTCGAAGTCGAGGATTCTTCGCGCTGCCCGGCGGCCGATCTCGGCGATCGGCTGGGCGATGGTGGTGAGCGGAGGCTCGCAAGTTGCGGCTTCAGGCACGCCGTCGAAGCCGACGACGGAAACATCGCGGGGAACCGCGATGCCCCGTGCGTTGAGCCATTCCAATGCCACCATCGCGATCCGGTCCGACATCGCCAGGATGGCGGTCGGCGGTTCCGCCGAGGCGAAGATGGTTTCGAGACCAGCCCTTGTGCTCGCCTTGTCGTTTTCGGTCTCGTAGACCGGCACCTTGGCGGTGCCGATACCAAACCGGGAAAGCTCTTCGAAATAGCCGAGGAGGCGGTCACGGGTTCCGGTATAGACCGCGGTCCGGACCTGCTCGGGGGAGACAAGACCGGTGCTGTCGTCGGCGAAGGCCAGCGACAGCACGGCGAAGCGGCGATGTCCAAGTTCCGCCAGATGGCGCGCCGCGAGCCGGCCGCCGGCAACATTGTCGATACTGATCGCCGAGACCGTCTCGTCCTGCGAGCCGAGCTCGAGCGCGACGAAGGGGAGCTTTCGTTCGCGCGTCAGCTCAACGAGACGCGGACCGCCCTCGATGCAGAAAAGGATGAAGCCGTCCACGAGGGCGCTCTGGATATTCCAGGCAAGTTTTTCCTCGTTGCCAGCCGACACGAGGGCTATCCCCGCGCCGGTGGCGTCGCAGGCTTCCGAGATGCCGGCCATCATCACGCGGGCAAACGGGTCGTCGAAGAAATAGGACAGCGGCTCGGTTGTGGCGACGCCGATTGCATTGACCTTGCCGGCGCGCAGCAGGCGGCCCTTGGGATCCGGGCCGGCGTAGCCCAGCGCCTCGGCCGCCGCCTTGACCCGCTCGCGGACTTCCTCGCGCACGATTTCGGGACGGCTGAAGACATTGGAGGCAGTGCCGTGCGATACGCCCGCGGCTTTGGCAATGTCCGCCAGCCGGATGGGCCTCCTGCTGCCCTCGGTGGGTGATGTCATTTGTTCGTCTCCAGGACTCCTGTCCGACAGTAGTGCCGATTACCTAACATCTTCCTTGGATCGATTCAAATTTTTGCTTGACATTTATGCTGTGACGCATATTCTTGAATCGATCCAAGAGCGGCTTTACCCGCAGATTGGATCGATACAAGAGGAGAGTGCGATGCACCCCGTCAATTATCTGTTCGAGGACATTTACCGGAACGACTGGAGCATCCGCTCGAGCGCGGAGGCCCGCAAGGGGCGCGACAGGACCGGTCCGTGGATTCGCGACCTGCGTTTCCTCGTAGGACGCAAGCGGAGCTGATCGGCGGCCTATTTTTTGTGCCCGCTGATTGGATCGATTCAAAAAGGAGATTAAGCCATGCACCCGATCAAGCATCTGTTCGAAGACATCTATCGCAATTATTGGGGCATATCGCCGGCCACCGAACGGCCGGAGCGGCGGCGTGTGGTCAAAACGGCCAAACGCGACGGCCAAGTCCGGCCCGAACGTCGCCAAGACTGACAGAACCGGCGAACCTGGCTGCCGCGTCAAGGGCGCGGCCGCACCAGCGCCGAGGCGGCCATCATCAGCCAGCCGCCGATGAGCAACGTGCCGCCGATCGGCGCCGACATCGGGAACAGCCGCGAGCCAAGGAAGTCGCGGGCCAAAAGATCTCCAGAGAACAGCAGAAGCCCGACGAGAAGGATGAGGCTTCCGGTTCGCAGGATGCTATTGCCACCGAGCAGCCCGACGGCAAGGAAGACCGGCGCATGCAAGAGCAGGAAGGATGCGGCCGTACCGACGAAAGCGCGGCCGAGATGTGCCGCCGCCGCCGAAAGCGCCACGCCAGCCGCGCCGCATAGGCCGCCGGCAAAAACCAGAATGCGGCCGTCTGCCGCGTGTTCATCCGTGCTCATGTCCACGCCTCCGTGATTCCTGGCGACCGCCTGAGATAGTGCCGCGAACCGTGTCAGGATTTGCCGGCTTCCGCCAGCATGTCGCGTTCGCGGCGCGACTGGACCAGCCAGTTATAGGCCGCTCCGCCCGCCATCAGAATGGATGTGCCGAGAAACACCGAGCGCATACCGAAATGGCCGCCGGCAAAGCCGCCGAGCAACGGTCCGGCGACCTGCCCGACATATTGCGCCGAGATCGACAAGCCCAGCACATTGCCGCCGACCCCGTCGGGCACATTGTGGCGGATGACGCTGGTGATGCAGGGCAAAAGACCGCCAAGCGCCAGGCCCATCAGGAAACGCAGGACGACGAGTTGCCAGCCCTGGGTAACGAAGGCCTGCGGGATCAGCAGCAGCGCCGAGACGGCGAGTGCGGCAACGATGACGTTCCAGTGGCCGATACGGTCGGCGAGCTTGCCGAGCCGCGACGCCGACAGGATGGCGCCGAGCGCTGCCGCGGACATGACGATGCCGGAGACCAGCGTGACCTGGCTCTGGTCTTCGATGAGCTGCTGGACATAGACGGTGATGATCGGCTCGATCGACATGGTGGCGAAACTCAACAGCATGCCGGTCGCGAGCATCGCGACGACGGGGCGCTTGTCGGGAATCTGCGACCAGCTGTCTTTCACTTTTTCTTCTGACGCGGCCTTGGCGGCAACCGGGCGAGGCGCCTCCTTGATCAGCAAGGTGGTTGCCAGAAAAGCCAGGAAAATGACGCCGCCGGCGAGCAGGAATGTGGCGCGGATGCCAATCAGCGGCGGCAGCGCGCCGCCAAGCAGCGGACCGACCAGGGCACCGGCGGTGATACCGGCCGACAGCACGCCCAGCGCCCAGCCGGAGCGATCCTTCGGCGTCTGCATGGCAACCAGGATGGTCGAGCCCGAAGAATAGCCGCCGGCAAAGCCGATCAGCAGGCGCAAGAGCACCAATTGCCAGACAGTCTGCACCATGCCGGTCAGCGACATGCACAGCGCCATGCCGAAACTGGCGCGCACCAGCATCAGTTTGCGGCCGTAGCGGTCGCCTAGCCGCCCCCACAGGGGCGCGACCAGCGCGGCGGCAAGGAAGGTGGCGCCGTAGGCGACGCCCGACCACTGCACGATCGCCGCATGGCCCTCTGCGCCCAGCTGCTCGACGTAAAGCGGCAGGAAGGGCAACAGCAGCGTCATCGCTACAAGCGTGCTGAACGAGCCGGCAAAACACACGGCGAGATTGCGGCGCCAGTGGACGTTGTGCGTGGCGCGGTTGGCGTCTTGCGGCATGTCTGTCCTGTCCGGCCAGCTTGCATGAAACTTGCTGTGGATACCAATTTGGGATACCAACCTGGTATCTGTCATGAACGCAAGCCCCGTCGCTGTCAATGCGGGCCTCTCAAACATGATCGACAAAGGCCGGCGTGATCGGCCAACGCCGGCCAGTGAACCGATTGCCGGAACGAATGACCTGAACGGAACGCCAATGTCGCAGATGCAGAACGTCGAAAAGCAGCTTCGCGAGATGATCCTCGGGCTCGAGATTGGTCCCGGCGAGCGGCTGACGGAGCGCTGGGTCGAAAGCCGCTTCGGCGCCTCGCGCACGCCGGTCAGGGCTGCGTTGCTGCGGCTCGAGACCGAAGGCCTGATCTGCCGCGACGGCCGCGGCTGGACGGTCTCGCCAATCAATCTTGCCGAGCTGGAGCAGATCGCCGTCTATCGCGAGGCGGTCGAGGTCGCGGCAGTCAGGCTGACTTGCACCTTGCAGGACAGAAGTGCCGTCGAAATCATCGAGGCGATGCTCGATTCTTGCGACGACAAGACGTCGCGCGAGGAATGGCATCGTGTCGGCATGGATTTTCATATCGAGCTGGCACGCCTGTCAGGCAACGAGTTCCTGTTCAGAGCGGTTCGCGATGCGATGACGCGCCTGTCGCGCGCCCGCTGGCTCGAGGTTCGGGACGAGGCAGCGCTTGGCCGTGCCTGGGCCGAACACCATGCCATTCTGTCGGCGGTGCGGGCCGGCGATGCCGATAGCGCCGCCCGCCTGCTTTCGGCCCATATCATCGGCAGCCGCGACCGGCTGGTGACCTCGCTGCGCAACGACCGGCGCGGCCTGCGCGCCCGGGGATTTGCCGTCGTCGCTTGAGTGAGGATCGGCTGCCATTGATCACGAAAAGAGCAGATGAGCGAAGAATGCTACTTTCGGTCTCGCTTCGCAAATGCCGATGGCGTAAGAGCGGCGATGGAAAACAACCGATTTGACACACCCGTGACCGTCAAGGGCGCGGCGGGAAGCAATCAGCTCTTGCGTACGGCCCGTGAGGCTTCCGACTACCTCCTCAACAATTGGCCCGGCAAGCGCAGCCCCAAGCACCGCGAAGCGTTGCAAGCCTGTCATGATGCGCTGGCCGGCGACAAGCCGGCCATGAACGCAAGACGGGCCTTCATTGCCGCCGCTCGTGAAGTGAACGTCTTCGTCAGCGACAAGGCGCCCGCCTGAGGCATAGCGGGATTTGACCGAGGCCCGGACCGCCTGACAGGCCGGGCGTCATCACTCGGTCGTTTCGGTTTTGGTTTGGGACTCGCTCTCGCCCTCGGGCTTCGATCGCTCCTTGGCTGCGACCTTGGCAGCCTGCTTTTCCGCCTTCTTGGCGGCCTTCTGCCGGTCGCGTTCCTTGCGTTCCTGACCGTAGTTCGGTGCTCGTGCCATATCGTTTCCTTTCGTTGTGCTTGGCCTTTGCCTAGGAGCATTGGACCGCAAACACAACACCGCAAGGCACGATCGGGCTCCATATCTCGGCGCAGTCCGGAGAGCCCGGCTTTTCAGGCGCCGTCGCGGTCGAGAACGAGATCGGCCGGCCCGAACCGGTCCTTTGCCGTGAATTGCTGGTGCCAGTAGGGATAGAGCACGGGCGGCCTGCTGACCACATCGAGCCGTGTGCGCTCCTCATCGGCAAGCACAAGGCTTGCAGCGGCGATATTGTCTTTGAAATGCGCTTCGGTTCGTCCGCCGATCACCAGCGAACTGACAGCGGGCCGGCCGAGCAGCCAGGCAAGCGCCACCTGCGCCGCCGACACGCCGTGGTTATCGCCGATATCGATCAGCGTGTCGACGATCCGCCACAGCCGGTCCTCGTCGCGGATCGGCGGTTCCGACCAGCCGCTGAGCTGGCGGGCGGTCGGCTGGTCACGGTGGTATTTGCCGGACAGCAACCCGCCGGCAAGCGGGCTCCAGACCAGCACGCCGAGCCCCTGGTCGACCGAGATCGGCAACAATTCATACTCGGCCTCGCGCGCTTCCAACGTGTAATGGATCTGCTGGGTGACGAAGCGCGGCTGGTGATGACGGTCGCTGATCCCCAGCCCCTTCATCACTTGCCAGCCGGAATAATTGGAGCAGCCGACATAACGGACCTTGCCCTGCGCGACCAGCGTGTCGAGCGCAGCGATGGTTTCCTCAAGCGGTGTCAGGCCATCCCACTCGTGCAGGAAATAGATGTCGATGACATCCGTCCTGAGCCGCTTCAGGCTCCTCTCGCATTCGCGGATCAGATGGTAGCGCGACAGGCCTTCATCATTGGGGCCTTTGCCGATCCGCATGCGCGCCTTGGAGGCGATCAGCACGTCGCCCTTGCGCTTGCCGCCGAGCGCCTCGCCGATGATCTCTTCCGACACGCCGTTCGAATAGACGTTGGCGGTGTCGATGACATTGACGCCGGCATCGATGCAAAGGTCGATCATCCGGCGCGCCTCGTCGAGGTCGGTCTTGCCGACCGCCGAAAACGCGCCGCCGCCGCCGAACGTCATGGTGCCCATGGTCAGCGTTGAAACCTTCAGCCCGGAACGGCCGAGAGTGCGGTATTCCATGTCGTATCCTCACAATTTATCGGGAAAGGGCGTTGCAGACGACAGCCCTCAATGAACCAGCTATTTGTAGGATAATTCGTTCCGCTTGTCGCCCGTTCCGCAGGGCAAGCTCGATCACATCTTGCGGATTGAAACGCACAGCCAGCGCAGTAGTGGCTGCAATAAAACCGTCATTGCCGGCCTATAGTAACATCGGTCCAGCGCTTCGACTTCCGGCCGCCGGGCCGGGCGGCAGAGCGCCTGACAGCGGCCGGCAAGGCCTGTAAGCGGAGCAGCATAAATGACCGAGATAAAACAGAATTCCCCGGCCAGGGACTGGCTGGAAGCGGAACTCGCCGACACGCTGGATGAAGACTATGAGCTGGAAATCTCGGAGCCGGCGCTGTCGATGGAGATCGCCAAGATCTACAAGAATGCACATCCGCCATCGATCGACCGCCTGCAGTATTTTCGCGATCTCATCACGCTGCAATCCGAGTTGATCAAGCTGCAGTCCTGCGTCGCCTATCACAAGAAGAAGCTCGTCGTGGTTTTCGAGGGCCGTGACTCGGCGGGCAAGGGTGGTGTTATCAAGCGCATCACCCAGAGGCTTAATCCGCGCATCTGCCGTGTCGTAGCACTTCCGGCGCCGACCGAGCGCGAGAAGTCGCAATGGTATTTCCAGCGCTACGTTCCGCATCTGCCGGCCGGCGGCGAGATCGTGCTGTTCGACCGCTCCTGGTACAACCGCTCCGGCGTCGAACGGGTAATGGGCTTTGCCCAGCCGGATCAGGTCGAGGAGTTCTTCCGCGACGTTCCGGATTTCGAACGCATGCTGGTCCGCTCGGGCATTACGCCTGTCAAATACTGGTTTTCGATCACCGACGAGGAGCAGCAGATGCGCTTTTTGATGCGCATCCATGACCCAATGAAGCAATGGAAACTGTCGCCGATGGACCTCCAGTCGCGCGTGCGCTGGGAGCAGTACACCAAGGCCAAGGAAGAAACGTTCGCCCGCACCAATATCCCGGAAGCCCCGTGGTTCATCGTCGAGGGCAACGACAAGAAACAGGCACGGCTGAACTGCATCGACCATCTCCTCAAGCAGGTGCCCTATGAGGAGGTGCCGCACGAGGAGATCACACTGCGGAGCGCGTCTTCAATCCCGAATACGAGCGCCAGGTACTGCCGCGCAAACAGTATGTGCCGGAGAAGTACTGACTAAAGCGGCGAGGAGGGCGCCGCTCCATGGCGGCACCCTGCAACAAGCTAGGTGCGCTCGATGATGACATGCGTGGCCTTCGGCGTCGCGACCTGCTCGCTGCAGCGATAGCCGAGCTTGGGCAGGTCGATGCCGGCAAAAAGGCTCTCGCCAGCGCCTAGCAGGACCGGTGAGATCGCCAGATGCATTTCGTCGATGAGCTTTTCCTTGAGATATTGCCGGATCGTAGAAACGCCGCCGCCCAGCCGTACATCCTTGCCGTCAGCCACTGCCTTCGCCTTCTCCAGCGCTGAGTGGATGCCGTCGGTCACGAAATAGAAGGTCGTGCCGCCCTCCATGACAATAGGATCACGCGCATGGTGCGTGAGCACGAAGACCGGCACGTGGTAGGGTGGGTTGTCACCCCACCAGCCTTTCCAGCTGTCATCCGGCCATTCGCCGCGGATCGGCCCAAACATGTTGCGGCCGAGGATCCATGCGCCGACATTTTCGAAGCTGCGTGCCGCGAACGCCTCGTCGGTGTCCGTGGTCCCGCCATCCTTGCCGAGGACCATCTTGCGGAAGGTGCGGGTGCCGAACATCCATTCGTGCAGGGCTTCTCCGCCAACACCCAGCGGGTTCTTCAGGTCTTGGTCGGGACCGGCGCCGAAGCCGTCGATCGACAGGGTGAAAGCGCTGACGCGAAGCTTGGACATGGGAGCCTCCTCGATAACCAATTGTGACACGCAAGCAGTTATCGGGGTAGCTTAACTGATTGCATTTTGCAAGCGGTATTTTTGCTGGCGGGGCAATCGCTTCCAAATCATGTTGGAATAACCAATCTCAATGTCGGCGCCGCCCGTCATCCGCCTGCCGGCAGCTTCTCCCTGTATAGTGACGGGGAGAAGGGGCCGGCCGCAACGTCGATGTTTTTGCAACGCTGGAGATTGGTAAAATCTTTTACGAACGCGTCTTTCTCCCTGCCACTTTACGGGGAGAAATACCCGGCAGGGCAACGAGGGGCAGCGTAAACTTGAAGCGATGTCCTGCGGCGTTCCATGTCGCGCTTTGGACGAACGAACACTACTCGATGTAGACGCTACAAAGGCGCATCACCCCTTGAGCATCGCCGCCACTTCCGGCGCGAAGTAGGTCAGGATGCCGTCGCAGCCGGCGCGCTTGAAGGCGAGCAGCGATTCCAGCATCGCCTTTTCGCCGTCGATCCAGCCATTGGC
The DNA here is from genome assembly GCF_040318335.1 of Mesorhizobium sp. M1182. Taxonomy (NCBI): domain Bacteria; kingdom Pseudomonadati; phylum Pseudomonadota; class Alphaproteobacteria; order Hyphomicrobiales; family Phyllobacteriaceae; genus Mesorhizobium; species Mesorhizobium sp. M1182. The sequence continues at coordinate 222,124 of NZ_JAMYMD010000004.1, read as the reverse complement.
GGCGGCGGCCTTGATCATCGAATATTCGCCCGAGACCTGATAGGCAAAGGTCGGCATCTGCAACTCGACTTTCAGCCGGCGGATGATGTCGAGATAGGGCAGGCCGGGCTTGACCATCAGCATGTCGGCGCCCTCGGCCAGATCCTGCTCGGCCTCGCGCACCGCTTCGTCGGAATTGGCGTGATCGATATAATAGGTCTTCTTGTCGCCCTTGAGCAGGCCGGCGGTGCCGACCGCCTCACGGTAGGGGCCGTAAAAAGCGGATGCGAACTTGGTCGCATAGGACATGATCGCCACATCCTGAAATCCATTGGCGTCGAGCGCATCGCGGATGGCACCGATCCGGCCGTCCATCATGTCCGAGGGGGCAATGATGTCGGCCCCCGCCGCCGCCTGGATGACGGCCGCCGCCGTCACTTGCTCCACCGTTTCATCATTGACGATAATGCCCTCGCGCAAGATGCCGTCATGGCCATGCGAGGTGAACGGGTCAAGCGCCGCGTCGGTGATGATGCCGATCTCCGGCACCGCCCGCTTGATGGCGCGGGTGGCGCGGTTGATGATGTTTTCCGGATCGAGGATGTGCGAACCGGTCTGATCGCGCAGGCCGAGCTCCACATTGGGGAAAGTGGCGATCGCCGGAATGCCAAGCTTGGCCGCGCGCTCAGCCTCCTTGACGGCGAGGTCGAGCGACAGGCGGAACACGCCGGGCATGGCGGCGATCGGTTCGCGCACTTGTCTGCCGTCGACGACGAAGATCGGCCAAATCAGATCGTCGACCGAGAGCCGGTTCTCCTGGACAAGGCGGCGCGACCAATCGGCCTTGCGCATGCGCCGCAGACGCCGGCTGCCGGTGATCTCGTCGACGCTGCGCGCGCCGGCAGGCTTTGCAGGGGTGAATTTGTTCATCGCAAAAACTCCGGATCGGGCGGCTTTTACCACGAGCCTCCGCTGCTGACCAATGCGACACGATTGTGCCAGGGTCCTGTCGGGCGCTATTCTGGTTGGCCATTGCCCGACAGGATCTGCGCAGCACCCCGCATGGCGACGCGGAATGCCTCGTCGAAGCTGACGCCGCGCACTTGCCAATTGTAGCTCTTGCCATTCAAGGCAAGCCGCCAGTCGGCTATCCAGCCCAGTTCCTTGTCGCTCCAGACGATACTGCCGGCGAGCGCCTGGTCGGCTCCGGCCTTCCTGGCAAGCTGGTCCAGCGTCGTGATATCGGCATGGCGCAGGGCCTGGTCGTCAAGCTTCGAGGCCGACAGCAGTGACGCTTCGGGAAACACAATCGGCATGACCAGCGGACCGGTGGCATTGACGAAGGATTCGCGCATCGCCGCCCCCTCATCGTCGGCGGTCAGCACGAACTGCCTTGTGCCTTGCTCCGCCGCCAGGAAAATTGCCAGGCGTGGCCGCTCGCCAAGCCATGGTTTGCTGCCAAGCGCGGCAAGCACCGGATCGATAACGTCAGGCCTGTACAGACAAGTGAGATCATGCGGCCGGTCATGGGTGCCTTGTTCGTCATGGATTGGAATGCCTTCGAGACGGTCGCGATAGCGGAATTCGGCAACGAAGCTGCCGGCCTTGTCGCGCAGCGCCGCCATCTCAGTTCTCTTCGGCAGCCGCTGATCGCCGGACACACGAACCAGCACCGCATCGAGGCAGGCCTTGAAGCCGATCTGCCTGTTGACCTCGCCCTGGCCGGTGACGATGGTCTGCGATTGATAGAGCTCGTCGACGGTTTCGGCCGATACGGGAGGAGTGTTCGCAGCGATCAGGCCGACCACCATAACAGCAAGGCGCGGCAACCAAGGCATGGTTCAACCTTCCGGTTCAAAGCGCCAGCATTAGCACTGGGTGACGCCGACGACCATGCAGCGGATTGGCCGCCGCCATTGACGCGGCCATGCGCCACGCTTTAGCACTTCACTCCCGGCGGGCGCGGGGAGGGATTCTCTGGCGATGGATTTTGGCGGAGGCGACGAGATTCGCTTCGAAAGATTGGGCAGGGCTGGCGTCGTCACGCTGACGCGGCCGCAGGCGCTCAATGCCGTAACCCACCGCATGGTCAAGGCGCTGGACAAGGCGCTGCGCAGTTGGGAGCGCGACGACGGCGTCGACGTTGTCGTCGTCAAGGCCGAGGGCAGGGCATTTTCGGCGGGCGGCGACATCCTCCACATCTACGAAGCCGGCCGCGCAGGAAGGCCTCCGGTCGATTTCTTCGCCGATGAATACCGGCTGAACGCCCGCATCGCCCGCTTCAAGAAACCCTATGTCGCGGTGATCGACGGCATCGTCATGGGCGGCGGCGTAGGTATCTCCTTCCATGGTTCGCAGCGAGTGCTGACCGAGAACGCCCAGTTTGCCATGCCCGAGGTCGGCATCGGCTTTTTCCCGGATGTCGGCGCCAGCCATCTGTTGCCGGATCTCGGCGGCAGCTTCGGCATGTATCTGGCGCTGACCGGCAACCGCATCCGCTATGGCGATGCTTTGTGCTCGGGCCTCGCCACCCATACGATCAAGGCGGAGGACCAGGCCGGCTTCCTCGACCGTCTGGCGGAAAGCGGCGACCCGGAATCGGTGCTGCGCGGCTGCTTCGTCCCAGCCAGGCGCGAGACCGACAGGCCGACGCTGGAAGCCATCGCCCGGCATTTCGCGCAGCCGTCGCTGGCCGATATCGTCGCCAGTCTGGAGCGGGCAGCCGCTGCCGACGAGTTCGCGGCAAAGACGCTGGCCACCATCCGCACACGTTCACCGACCAGCCTGCATGTTGCATGGCGCCAGATTAGCGCCGGGCAGACGTTGTCGATGGACGAGTGCATGAAAATGGAGTTCCGTATCCTCAACCGCATGCTTGCCGGGCACGACTTCTATGAAGGTATCCGCGCCGCCATCATCGATAAAGGCTCGACGCCGCAATGGCGGCCGGCAGGTATCGATGACGTCAGCGCCGCCAACGTCGACGCCTATTTCGCATCGCTCGGCGAACGGGAACTGAAGCTGTGAGCGAGGTCGCCTCGAGACGCGTGGTGCTGCAGCCCTCGACGATCGAGGTCATCTTCGCCTGGTTCCAGCGCGTCATCGCCGGCTACTGTCTGCTGTTCGGCATCTTGTACTGGATCCGGCTGATCGGCTTTTACCCCGGCCCGTTGTGGCGCTTCGACCTGATGCCGGTACACTGGCAGGTGGCGGCGGTGGTGCTGGCGGTGTTTTTTCCGTTCGCTGCCGCCGGCCTGTGGATGCTGGCGTCCTGGGGGCCGGTGATCTGGTTCATCTGCGCGGTGACCGAGTGCGTCATGTATGCTGGCTTCCCCGAGTTGTTCGGCCACCGGCCGCTGATCGTCGCCTCGCACCTTGCGGTGGCGCTGCTCTACATAGTGTTCCGCGTGGTGATCTGGATCCAGAAGCGGCAACCCCGGCGATAGCAATTCCGGCCAGGATCGTTGGCTAAATCTTTAGGTTAATTATCCTTGCTCGGGTGACCGTCCGTTAAGCCTCTTTCGAAACCCCTTACCGGTAAGCTCTTGTTAGCCTTGGCGTTTAAGTCGAATTTTATGAGTATTCGATAGTGTCGCGGTCAAGGTGAAGAACAAAAAATCACCGGGCGACAAACGAGAGGCAAAGACAATGATCAATTCGCGTCCGGCGGCGAAGACCGCCAACGTATCCGATGACCGCCGCGAGGCGATCCGTTCGCTGTACATGGAATCGCTGCAGCTGGTCGAGCGGCTGCATCGCCGTCTGCTTGATGTGATCAAGGACGAATTCGACCGCAACGGTCGCTCCGACATCAACGCCATCCAGGCGCTGCTCCTGTTCAACATCGGCAATTCGGAGCTGACCGCCGGCGAACTGCGCTCGCGTGGCTACTATCTCGGCTCGAACGTCTCCTACAATCTGAAGAAGCTGGTCGATCTCGGCTTCATCAACCACCAGCGCTCGCGCATCGACCGCCGTTCGGTGCGGGTTTCGCTGACGCCGAAGGGCAATGAGGTGGCGGAAGTCGTCGCCGGCCTCTACGAGCGCCATGTCGGTTCGATCGAGCAGGTTGGCGGCATCAACACGGAGGAGTTCAAGCAGATGAACCGCGCCCTGCAGCGCCTGGATCGGTTCTGGAACGATACCATCGCCTACCGGATGTAATCGCATCCGCCGCATCTAGATTTGAAGCTGGACTACGGAAGTGCTGCCGCGGAGTGGACCAAAGGCCGGTGCCGAAAAGCACCGGTCTTGCCGTTTCGTCAGGCCGGCCGATCCAAATTCGAGCAACAGCCACGTTGCCGCCATATTCCAATGGAACCGAAGATGCGGGTGATGCTGGGGCCAAAGCCGTGCATTTGTCCTGTGCTCAAGTCACTTCCCATGTGGTTTTACACCGAAGTGATGCGGGCCATGGTTGGCTAATTGTTAAGAAGCCAACTCTAGAGTGCGGGCGAGACCGCCCGGTGGGTTGAATTGTAGCAAGAATGTCTGGAACGTCCATGAGAACCAGCCGCCGTTTCTTCCTTTCAGGAGCCTCCGCGCTCGCAGCCGCAATGGTCGCCGGCCGCGCCAGTGCACAGGATGTGATCGGGGATATCCTGAAATCCTCGGCGCGCGGCAATTGGGACGACCAATTCGATGCGCGTGCCAGCGAAGGCGGCAAGGTTGCCTCGACGCTGCCGATCTTCAGCCTGCAGACGGTGTCCTTCACCGAGCAGGCGATCATGCAGTATCAGAATATCGTCGCGCAAGGCGGCTGGGAACAGGTTCCAGACACCAAGAAGCTGCAGCTTGGCGTCGAGGATCCCGATGTGGTGCCGCTGCGCAGGCGCTTGATGATATCGGGCGATCTGGCGCAGAGCGCCGGGCTCTCGGAAGCGTTCGATTCGTACGTCGACTCGGCGCTCAAGCGCTTCCAGTTGCGTCACGGCTTGCCGGCCGACGGAACCACGGGCAAATATACTTTCGCGGCAATGAACGTGTCGGCGCCGGTTCGGCTTGGTCAGCTCCAGACCAATCTGCAACGGCTGCGTGAGCGGGCCGGCACGCTTGGCAACCGCTATGTTCTGGTCGACATCCCGGCGGCGCAGATCGAGGCTGTCGAGAACGACCGCGTTGTGCTGCGCCACACCGCAATCGTCGGCAAGATCGATCGCCAGACGCCGATCGTCAATTCCAAGATCAACGAAATCATCGTCAATCCGTACTGGAACGCGCCGGTCTCGATCGTGCGCAAGGATATCATTCCGCTGATGCGGAAGGACCCCAACTATCTCAAGGACAGCCATATCCGCCTGTTTGCGCCGGACGGCAGCGAGGTCGACCCAATGACGGTCGACTGGTCGACCGATGATGCCGCCAAATACCGCTTCCGCCAGGATCCCGGTTCCGGCAACGCGATGGCCTCAGTCAAGATCAATTTTCCCAGCCCGGACGGCGTCTACATGCACGACACGCCGCAGCAGAGCCTGTTCGGCAAGCTGATGCGCTTCGATTCCTCTGGCTGCGTGCGGGTTCAGAACGTGCGCGACCTCGTCACCTGGATTCTGCGCGACACACCGGGCTGGGATCGCCAGCATTTCGAGGCGGCGATCAAGACCGGGGAGAACACGCCGGTGCAGGTCACCAATCCGGTGCCGGTTTATTTTCTCTACGTCTCGGCCTGGTCGACAGGGCCGGGCGTGGTCCAGTTCCGTGACGACATTTACGGCCTCGACGGAGCCAACGAGCTGCAGATCACATCCGCGCTCTAAGCAGCTGAGTTCATTTGCAAAAGGCCGCCGGAAGGCGGCCTTTTTCGTTGCCGAGTCTTTCGCGGAAAGCTTTGCTGGGCCGATTGCCGGAAAAAGGACGCGGCGCTGTAGTCGGAAATCGCATCATGCATGTCGCAATGTTCATTCTGGTCGTGCTCATCTTCGTCGCCGTTTCGGGCGCGCTGGTCCGGCTGGTGCGGGTGCCGCTGCCGGTACTGCAGATCGCCATCGGTGCAGCGCTCGCCTGGCCGGTGCGCGGCATGCATGTCGAGATCGATCCCGAGCTGTTCCTGCTAGTGTTCATCCCACCGCTGCTGTTCAGCGACGCCTATGGTGCGCCCAAGCGCGAACTGATCGCGCTGCGCGGGCCGATCCTCGACCTCGCCATCGGGCTGGTCTTCTTCACCATTGTCGGCTTCGGCTACGCTTTGCACTGGCTTGTCCCGAGCATCCCGCTCGTCGTCGCTTTCGCACTTGCTGCGGTGCTGTCGCCCACCGATGCGGTGGCCGTCTCCTCGATCGTCGACAAGAGCCTGGTCCCGGCCCGGCTGATGCACATCCTGGAGGGCGAGGCGCTGCTCAACGATGCGTCGGGCCTCGTGATGTTCCGCTTTGCGGTGGCAGCTGCCTTGACCGGCAGCTTCTCCTTCGTCGCGGCATCCGTGACTTTCCTCTATGCCGTCGCTGCCGGCATCCTGGCCGGCGTGGCTGCCTTGTTCGTCGCCGCCAAGGTGCTGCAATTGCTGAACCGTATCGGCGGCGTGCCGTCCGAGGCGCAGGTGCTGGTCATGGTCCTGCTGCCGTTCATCGCCTATCTCGGCGCCGAGAATGTCGGCGCCTCGGGCATTCTGGGGGCGGTCACGGCCGGAGTGCTCACCGGCGGCTCCGGGATTTTCCGCTTTCTCGGCGTCTCGGCGCGCATACAGACCGTATCGCTGTGGACGACGCTATCCTTCGTCTTCAACGGCGCGCTGTTCATCCTGCTCGGGTTGCAGCTTCCCGAAATCATCGGCAACGTGCCGCCTGAGCTCGGCAGCCGCTATCCGGTCATCCAGCCAATCGCCACGGTGGTCGCGCTGACACTATGCCTGATCGGGCTGCGCTTCCTGTGGATCTGGGTCGGCGACATCGCGACGCGCGTCTCGGCGCGATTACGCGAGCAGAAGGCCGAGCCGTTCGGGCTGCGCGTCCGGATCGCCGGCTCTGTTGCCGGCGTGCGCGGCGCCATCACGCTGGCCGGCATCCTGTCGCTGCCGCTCACCATGCCGAATGGTTCGCCCTTTCCGGCGCGCGACGTGGTGATCTTCCTCGCCGCAGGCGTCATCATCTGCTCATTGCTCATAGCCAGCCTTGCCTTGCCCAAGGTGGCACGGGGGCTGGTCGAGCCGGGCGAGGATCCTGGCGCTGCCGAGGAGCGTCTTGCGCGCGTGGGCGCGGCCAACGCCGCCATCGCCCGCATCGAGAGCATGGCCGGCGCGACCGACGGCGATGAAGGGGAAATACCCGGCGCCCGGCTTGCCGCCGCCGACAGCATCGTCGCCGGCTACCGTCGCCGCATCGCTGCCTCCGACGAGGCCGACGAGGCGCGCGCCGAGGCCCGCGAGGCCGGACGGCTGGAGCTCGAATTGAGGCTGGCGGGCATTGAGGCCGAACGCGCAGCGGTTCGCGCAATGTTTCGCAGCGGCCAGATTAACGACCATACGATGCAGGCGCTGTTCACCGAGATCACGCTCACCGAGGCCCTGCTGAAGGGCCGGCAGGCAAGGAAATAGAGGCTGCCAGTCTCTCTGGCGCAATCCGGCCAGCAAATTTCGCGCTGCAAACGTGGCGGGCCGAAAGCAACTGTGTTAATGGCGCGACAGACCCCGAACCTTGAGGATTTCAGCCCATGGCAACAGCAGCGGCAGTGTCGAACAAATTCGAATCCTTTTTCGAAACCACGCTTGCCGATGCCGACCCCGAGATTTTCGGCGCAATCCGCAACGAACTCGGCCGCCAGCGCCACGAGATCGAGCTGATTGCCTCGGAAAATATCGTCTCGCGTGCCGTGCTCGAGGCACAGGGGTCGATCATGACCAACAAATATGCCGAGGGCTATCCGGGCAAGCGCTACTATGGCGGCTGCCAATTCGTCGATGTCGCCGAGGAACTGGCCATCGAACGCGCGAAAAAGCTGTTCGGCTGCAACTTCGCCAACGTCCAGCCGAATTCCGGTAGCCAGATGAACCAGGCGGTGTTCCTGGCGTTGCTGCAGCCCGGCGACACCTTCATGGGCCTCGACCTCAATTCCGGCGGACACCTGACACATGGCTCGCCGGTCAATATGAGCGGCAAATGGTTCAAGGTCGTCTCCTATGGCGTACGCCGGGACGATCATCTGCTCGACATGGATGCGATCGAGAAGACCGCCCATGAGACCAGGCCGAAATTGATCCTGGCCGGCGGCACAGCCTATTCACGTGTCTGGGACTGGAAGCGTTTTCGCGAGATCGCCGATTCGATCGGTGCCTATCTGATGGTCGACATGGCCCACATCGCCGGCCTGGTCGCCGGCGGCATGCATCCGTCGCCGCTGCCGCATGCCCATGTGGTCACCACCACGACGCACAAATCGCTGCGCGGGCCGCGCGGCGGCATGATCCTTTGCAACGACGAGGATATTGCCAAGAAGATGAATTCGGCCGTCTTCCCCGGCCTGCAGGGTGGACCGCTGATGCATGTGATCGCCGCCAAGGCGGTGGCTCTGGGCGAGGCGCTGAAGCCGAGCTTCAAGATCTATGCGGAGAGCGTCGTCGCCAATGCCAAGGCGCTGGCCTCCAGTCTGCAGGAAACCGGTCTCGACATCGTCTCCGGCGGCACCGACAACCATCTGATGTTGGTCGACCTGCGTCCCAAGAACGCAACCGGCAAGCGCGCCGAGGCTGCCCTTGGCCGCGCCAACATCACCTGCAACAAGAACGGCATCCCCTTCGATCCGGAAAAGCCTTTCGTGACATCGGGCGTTCGGCTCGGCACGCCGGCCGGCACCACGCGCGGCTTCGGTCAGGCCGAGTTCCGCGAGATCGGCAAGCTGATCGCCGAAGTGCTGGATGGACTGAAGGTCGCCAATTCCGACGAAGGCAACGCGGCCGTCGAGGCAACCGTGAAGGCCAAGGTGGCGGCATTGACGGATCGTTTTCCGCTTTACCCGTATCTTGGTTGACGCAGGGCGTCAGCCCCCCAACTGTGACGGCGCCGATCAACTGGCCACGGCTGCATCTCGGAGACGCTTGATGATGATGCGAATTTTCCGTTTCACCAGTGTTGGCGCTGCCTTGCTCACCTTAGCCACCTCTCAGCTACTCGGCGCGGCCTTGGCGCAGACCGAGCCGACGCCGGCAGCACCCAAGACAGAGACTTTTGGCAGGTGGTCCACCACGGTGGACGAGGTCAACACCGGTGAGGACGTGCGCAAGACCTGCGCCGCCTCGACGGTCTTTTTCGACGCTAACGGCACCAGTGGCACCCTCACGCTGGCCATCTCGAATGGCGACGTATTGCCACCCGATGGTTATCCGAGCCTCATCATCGCCGTGAGAAACAGTGACTTGCCCAAGGGGGACAACATCCCGGCGGTGTTCCGCGACGTCAACGACAAGATCAAGGCTGGCTTTCATATTATCGCCGACGGACAGTGGATGATGGACAACAAACCCGAGACCACGGTTGCCATACTGCGTGCCATGCGCCGTACCAGCGCCCTCGATGTCAGCTTCGCCGACAAGCCGGTCGCGACGATATCGATGGACGGCTTCACCAAGGCCTATCGCTATCTCGGCACGTCCTGCGGCTTCCCGACCGGCGACGTCGCTCCCTGATTGGCGTATTGCCGTCCAACTAATTGCCGCTCTCGCAATTTTCCTCGTGCCTCGCTATCTCTGAGACGCGATCGGTCATCGGCCATACTTTGCCATCGTGGCAAAAACCTCTAAGCCGTTCGCACTACGAGAATCGCGAACCGAAGGCTCTCCATGCGCTGTCCCTACTGTCAGTCCGAAGATACGCAGGTGAAGGATTCGCGCCCTGCCGAAGACGGTGCAGCGATCCGCAGGCGGCGCGTCTGCCCGGATTGCGGCGGCCGCTTCACCACTTTCGAGCGCGTCCAATTGCGCGATCTCGTCGTGGTGAAGAAGTCTGGACGCAAGGTGCCGTTCGACCGCGACAAGTTGCTGCGCTCTGTCGAGATCGCGGTACGCAAGCGCAATGTCGACCCGGAACGTATCGATCGGGCGGTGACCGGCATCGTGCGCCAGCTCGAAAGCTCGGGCGAGACCGAGGTGGCCTCGGGGGAAGTCGGCCGGCTGGTCATGGAGGCGCTTAAGTCGCTCGATGATGTCGCCTATGTGCGCTTTGCCTCCGTCTACCGCAATTTCCGCGAGGCCAAGGATTTCCACGACGTGTTGGGCGAACTCAAAGGCGACGAGCTCAAAGCCGACGAGCTCAGGGGCGAAGAGCTGAAGAGCGAAGAGGACGCCAGCTGAGCATGGCAGGGTCCGGACGCCGCACGGCTGAACAAGAGGTCCTCGATCGCCGCTATATGGCGGCAGCCCTCAGGCTGTCGCGCAAGAATGCCGGGCGGACCTCGACCAACCCTTCCGTCGGCACGCTGATCGTGCGCGATGACGGCGACGGGCCGATGATCGTCGGCAGCGGCGTCACCGCCGTCGGCGGCCGGCCGCATGCCGAGACCGAGGCTTTGGCAGAGGCCGGCGAACTGGCGCGCGGCGCCACCGCCTATGTAACGCTGGAGCCCTGCGCCCATCACGGCCGCACGCCGCCTTGCGCCAATGCGCTGGTCAGTGCCGGCGTGGCGCGTGTGGTCGGCGCTGCCAGCGATCCTGACCCGCGTGTTTCCGGCAAGGGCTATGCAATCTTGCGTGCCGCCGGCGTCGAAGTGGTGGAAAAAGTGTTGGCGGCCGAGGCTGCGGAGCAGATGGCCGGCTATTTAATTCGATCTCTGAAAAAACGCCCGGAAGTGATCCTGAAACTTGCGCTTTCGAGCGACAACAAGATCGGCGTGAAAGGCGAGGGACAGCTCTCCATCACCGGCGATATCGCCCGACGCGAAGTCTATCTGATGCGCGCCGAAGCCGATGGCATATTGATCGGCATCGGCACGGCACTGGAGGACGATCCGGCGCTGACGGTTCGGCTTCCGGGACTGGAGAGCCGTTCGCCGGCGCGCATCGTACTCGACCGTCAGATCAGGCTACCCGAGACTTCGAAACTGGTCGCCGGCGTCGACCGTGTGCCGCTCTATGTCGCTGCCTGCGCCGAGGCCGATCCGCACCGGCGCGCCGCGCTCGAACGTGCCGGCGTTCGCTTCATCGGTACTGAGACCTATGAAGGCGATATCGCGCTGCCGGAACTGTTCGAGGATCTGGCGGCGCTCGGCATGGCAAGCGTCCTGGTCGAGGGCGGCGCGAGGGTGGCCAAGGCGTTCCTCGACGAACAACTGGTCGATCGTATCGTGCTGTTTCAGGGGCCGGACGCGATCGGCGAGGGCGGCATTGTATCGCCGATCGATGCCAACAATATCCCGCCGGGATTTCGCAAATTGCGCAACATGCGTTTCGGCGAAGATACATATGCGGAATGGATAAGAGACATCTAGGACCGACCTGATGTTCACGGGGCCAAACTAATGTTCACTGGAATCGTCACCGATGTCGGCACCGTTGCTGCCGTGAAGCCGCTCAGGGAAGGCGTCGGTTTGCGTATCGACACCGCTTACGATCCGCAGACCATTGCCATCGGTGCCTCGATTTCCTGCGGCGGCGTCTGCCTGACGGTGACGGGATTGCCGGAAGACGGCGCCAACGCACGCTGGTTCGAGGTCGAGGCCTGGGAAGAAGCACTCAGGCTGACGACCGCGATGGGCTGGAAATCCGGCACGCGCATCAACCTGGAGCGGGCGCTGAAGATCGGCGACGAGCTTGGCGGCCATATCGTTTCAGGCCATGTAGACGGCATGGCCGAGATCGTAGGGCGCAAGGAGGAAGGCGACGCCGTTCGCTTCACCCTGGATGCACCGCGAGAGCTGGCCAAATTCATCGCGCCCAAGGGCTCCGTCGCACTCGACGGCACTTCGCTGACCGTCAACAAGGTCGAAGGCAGCCGCTTCGACGTGCTGTTGATCCACCACTCACTGACGGTCACCACCTGGGGCGAACGCCAGGTCGGCGATCGCGTCAATCTCGAGATCGACACCATGGCCCGCTATGCGGCGCGACTGGTGGAGGCGGCTAAAGAGGGGCTTTGAGGCGCTCGTCCATAAAGCCCATTCCCTGGTGCGACCGCCGCCGAGTTGGCCTTGAAAGTTCCTTCCGCAATCTTCCGCTTGCGATCAAACCGGCTTCGGCCTAAGTCACCGGCGATCCCCGGAGACATCGATGGCAGGCACATCCCAACACGGCAAAGCGTTCATCCGTCCGAAGAAGAAGGCCCACGTTCTTGTCATCGAGGCGCGCTTTCACGACGACCTTGCCGACGCGTTGCTCGAAGGCGCGACAAAGGCCCTCGAGGAAGCGGGCGCGACATACGATGTCGTCACCGTTCCGGGCTCGCTCGAAATCCCGGCGGTGATTTCCTTCGCGCTCGACGGTGCCTCCGAAGGCGGGACGAACTATGACGGCTTCGTCGCCCTCGGCACGGTGGTCCGCGGCGACACCTATCATTTCGATATCGTCGCCAATGAATCCAGCCGTGCCCTGATGGACCTGTCCGTGCAGGATGCGGTCTGCATCGGCAACGGCATCCTGACCACCGAAAACGACGAACAGGCCTGGACACGGGCCAGGCGTTCGGAAGGCGACAAGGGCGGCTTTGCGGCGCGTGCGGCGCTGACCATGATCGCTCTAAAGGAACAGCTGGGAGCGCCCTCGTGAGCGAACCCGCTTCGCCCGGCCAGCCCACGGTGCGCCACGCCAACAAGCGCGGTGCTGCCCGTCTGGCCGCCGTGCAGGCGCTCTACCAGATGGATGTCGCCGGCAGCGGCGTCTTCGAGATCACCGCCGAGTACGAGGCGTTCAGGCTCGGCAAGGAGGTCGATGGCGCGCTCTATCGCGAAGCCGATGCGCAATGGTTTCGCGCCATTCTTGCCGGCGTTGTCGAGCACCAGAAGACCATCGATCCAGTCATCCGACAGGCGCTGACCGAGGACTGGCCTCTGTCGAGGCTCGATTCCACATTGCGCGCCATATTGCGCGCCGGCGTCTACGAGCTGATGCAGCGCGAGGACGTGCCGGTGGCGGTTATCGTCTCCGAATATGTCGACATCGCCAAGGCATTTTACGAGGAAGACGAGCCGAAACTGGTCAATGCGGTGCTTGATCGCGTGTCGCGCCGGGTGCGTGGCGAGGGCCGCGGTAAGGACGCCTCATGACTGCTATCGTCGCTGTTGGGGCGGGCAAGGAAGCGCGTCGCACCGCCTTCATCCTCGCAGCCTCGCAGGCGATCATCGGCTCGGCCGCACCCATCGCCATTTCCATGGGCGGATTGGTGGGGCAGTACCTGCTCGATGCTGACAAGTCGCTGGCAACCGCGCCGATCACCGGTTTCAATGTCGGCGTGGCGCTCGGTTCCTTGCCGGCCGCGGCGATCATCCGCCGGCTCGGCCAGCGCGACGGCTTCATGACCGGCACAGCGGTCACGGCGCTTGGCGGGCTGGTCGCCACGCTGGCGCTGTTTCATGCCAGCTTCTGGCTATTCGCTTTCGGCTTGGCCGTGATCGGCATCGGGGGCGCCTTCGTCCAGCAGTTCCGGTTTGCCGCCGCCGACAATGCGCCGCCTGAATTCAAGGCGCGCGCCATCTCCTTTGTGCTGGCCGGCGGCATCGTCACCGCCATCCTTGGACCGCAGATCGTCATCTTCACCGGCGACCTGTTCTCGCCGGTGAAGTTTGCCGGCTCGTTTGCGTCCATCCTGGTGCTGGCGGCGGTCGGCGCCGCCATTCTCTCTTTGTTGCGCATCCCGGCCAAGGCAACCGACAAGGTGGAAATCGCCGACAGCGACGCCCGGCCGCTCTCGGAAATCGTCACCAGGCCGCGCTTCGTCGCAGCGCTGTTTTGCGCCGTCGGCAGCTACGCGCTGATGAGCTTCGTCATGACGGGCGCGCCGCTGGCCATGGTCGGCTGCGGCCTTTCGACCGACGACGCCACGCTAGGCATTTCCTGGCATGTGATGGCGATGTTCGCGCCGAGCTTCTTCACGGGGTCGCTGATCTATCGCTTCGGCGCTGAGCGGATCCTGGCCATCGGCCTGGTGCTGCTGATTGGCTGCGCCATAGTGGCGCTGTCAGGGTTGGCACTGTGGCAGTTCTGGACGGCGCTGATCCTGCTCGGCCTTGGCTGGAACTTCAGCTTCATCGGTGCCACCGCCATGGTGGCCGACAGCTACCAGTCATCCGAAAAAGGCAAGGTCCAGGGGTTTCACGATTTCGTCCTGTTCGGCTCCGTCGCCTTCGCCTCGCTGATGTCGGGGGCGGTCTACAATGCCTGGGGCTGGGAGATGTTGAACTGGATGATTTTCCCGGTCGTCGTGCTGTGCTTCGTGGCACTGGGCGTGTTGAAGATGACGGGCTTGCGCGCGGCCAGCTGACGTCACGCTGTCGGGACGAGGCAACAGCGGAGTAACTCGCATCCGAACAAAATTATTGCGCCCATCCCCTTTCTTATGAAACCGTGTACCCCGACGGGGCATCGAAGCCATGCTCATATGCGGCAGCCGTATTCCGGTTCACAGCAAGGGATTTGTGAGATGTTTTCAATCAAGGTTCTGGCCGGCGCTGTACTGGCGCTCGGAGTTGCGTTGGCCTCGGCGAGTGCCCAGGTGGTGGTGTCGTCGAAGATCGACACCGAGGGCGGCGTGCTCGGCAATATCATCCAACTGGTGCTGAACGCCAACAATATCCAGACCACCGACCGCATCCAACTCGGCGGCACACCTGTGGTGCGCAAGGCGATTACAGCCGGCGAGATAGACATCTATCCGGAATACACCGGCAACGCCGCCTTCTTCTTCGAGAAGGCCGACGATCCGGTGTGGAAAGACGCCGCCAAGGCCTACGAGACTGCCAAGAAGCTCGACTACGACGCCAACAAGATCGTCTGGCTGTCACCGTCACCGGCGAACAACACCTGGGCGATCGCCCTGCGCAAGGAGGTCGCCGATACCAATAAGCTCGTCACCCTTTCCGACTTCGGCAAATATGTCTCGGGCGGCGGCAAGGTGGTGCTGGCGGCCTCCGCCGAGTTCGTCAATTCGGCGGCCGCGCTGCCCGCTTTCCAGAAGACCTATGGCTTCACGCTGAAGCCGGACCAGTTGATCACGCTGTCGGGCGGCGACACGGCGGCGACAATTGCAGCCGCAGCCAACCAGACCAACGGCGCCAACGCCGCCATGGTCTATGGCACCGACGGCGGCATCGCGCCCTCCGGCCTCGCCGTGCTTGAGGACGACAAGGGTGTGCAGCCGGTCTACCAGCCGGCGCCGATCATCCGCGAGGCGGTGCTGAAGGAGCATCCGGAGATCAAGACGCTGCTGAAGCCGGTGTTCGCCAAGCTCGATCTCGTCACGTTGCAGGAGTTGAATGGTCGCGTGCAGGTTGGCGGCGAGCCGGTCAAGGGCGTCGCCGAGGACTTTTTGAAAAAGAACGGCTTCCTGAAGTAAGGCGATTCCGGCGCTCCGCTTTCGAGGTGCGCCGGATCGGCCGATGGGGGAGGGCGTGCGCATCCGGTTCGACAAGCTCGGCGTGGTCATCGCGGCGATATCGGCCTATGCGGCTTTTGCGGCGCCATTCGCCACCTTCCGCGCCAATCGCATCGTACCCGGCGAGGCGCGCTCGATCCTCGAATCTTTGCCTGCGACGGTCGGTCCGCTGTTGATGGCGATTGTCGTCGCAGCGGCGCTCATTGCGCTGCTGAAAACGCCGCTTGCTCTGCGCCTCGCCGCCAGTGTGGTTGCGCTTGCAGCGCTGGCGCTGCTGATCGGCGTCGCCGGCAGTTTCCTGACACCCGCCGGCAACACCTTCGCCCGTATCTCGCCGGCTTCGGGCTTTTGGCTGCTTATCTTCGCCTTCACGCTTCTGCTCGCCGACGTGCTTACGCGGCTGAACCTGTCGCCGCAGGCACGCATCGGCGTGCTTGTTGTCGCCGCCGCGGCGATCGGGCTGCTGCTCGTCTCGGGAAGCTGGAACAGCCTGTCGATCCTCAAGGAATATTTCAATCGCGCTGATAGTTTTTGGGCGGAAGGCTCCAAGCACGTGACGCTGGCGCTGGGTTCGCTGGCGGCTGCGGTGATTATCGGCCTGCCGCTCGGCATCCTCTGCCATCGCGTCGAGAAATTGCGGGCCGGCGTGCTCAACGTGCTGAACATCATCCAGACCATTCCTTCGATCGCGCTGTTCGGCCTCTTGATCGCACCACTCGGCTGGGTCGCTTCGCATGTGCCGGGTGCTGCCGCGCTCGGCATTCGCGGCATCGGCACAGCGCCGGCTTTCGTCGCTTTGTTCCTCTATTCACTGTTGCCGGTAGTGGCCAACACCGTGGTCGGCCTTGCCGGTGTGCCGCGTGCCGCCAACGACGCAGCGCGCGGCATGGGCATGACCGACCGCCAGCGGCTGTTCGGCGTCGAGTTTCCGCTGGCCTTCCCGGTGATCCTCACCGGCATCCGCATCGTGCTGGTGCAGAATATCGGCCTCGCCACGATTGCCGCGTTGATCGGCGGCGGCGGCTTTGGCGTGTTCGTATTCCAAGGGGTCGGCCAGACGGCGATGGACCTGGTGCTGCTCGGTGCTGTTCCGACGGTGGTGCTGGCCTTCGCCGCTGCCATCATCCTCGATGCAGTGATCGAAATGAGCGCAAGCAAGCGCAGGGTTGAGACGGCATGATCGAGATCGAAGGCATCACCAAGCGCTACGGCGAGACGACAGTCGTCGACGACGTGTCGATAGTAATCGAGCCGCGCAGCATCGCCGTCATCGTCGGCACCTCCGGCTCCGGCAAGACGACGCTGCTTCGCATGATCAACCGGCTGGTCGAGCCGACATCGGGCGTGATCAAGCTCGACGGCGTCGACAACCGCTCGGTGCCGGATTATGAGCTGCGCCGCAGCATAGGCTATGCCATCCAGGGCCACGGGCTGTTTCCGCATCGCACGGTGGCGCAGAACATCGCCACTGTGCCGGTATTGCTCGGCTGGGACGCCAACCGCATCAAGGCCCGCGTCGACGAGCTGATGACGCTATACCAGCTCGACCCGCAAGCCTACGGGCCACGCTATCCGCATGAGCTTTCCGGCGGTCAGCAGCAGCGCGTCGGCGTCGCCCGGGCGCTTGCCGCGGAACCCAACGTGCTGTTGATGGATGAGCCCTTCGGCGCGCTCGATCCGATCATCCGCAACAAGGCGCAGGAGGATCTGCTGGCGATCCAGAAACGCTTCGGCACCACCATCATCCTCGTCACCCATGACATGGAAGAGGCCGTTCACATGGGCGACAAGATCGCGGTGATGGATGGCGGCAAAGTAGTGCAATATGCCGCGCCGGCCGAGATACTGGCGAAACCGGCCAGCGCGTTTGTCGAGACCCTGGTTGGCGCCAGTGAAAAACCGTTCCGGCTGTTGTCGCTTGGCCGGGTGCGCGACGCGGTGGAAAAAGGCACGGCCGAAGGCGAGGCGATCCCCGGTGACGCCAGCCAACGCGACGCGCTCGCCGAACTCCTGTGGTCGGGCCGCCCGGCACTTCCGGTGAAAGATGCCGACGGCAAGCCGCTTGGCCGCGTCACTGTGGACGGGCTGGTTAAGCGCGCGGCGAGGCCTGCATGAAAGCCTGGCCTCCCTTGCTGCTCAGGCTTGCCCTGGTGGTGGTGCTTATTGCCTTCGTCACCAATCCCGGCTGGTTCGAACCGCTGCTGAAGCCGCTGACAGAGAACAACGCGCCGGTAATCTACAATCAGGGCAGCCTTTTGACGTTGACGCTGCTGCATCTGCGGACCGTGCTGATCGCGACCGTTGCCGCGACGGTCGTTGCGGTCGCGCTCGCCATTCTGGTCACCAGGCCAGCCGGCGCCGAATTCCTGCCGCTGTCGCGCAGCCTGGTCAATATCGGCCAGACCTTTCCGCCGGTGGCGGTGCTGGCGCTTGCCGTGCCGGCCGTCGGCTTCGGCGAAAAGCCGACGCTGATTGCGCTGTTTCTCTACGGACTGCTGCCGATCTTCGAGAATGCGCTGACCGGCCTGACGACGCTGCCGGCCAACGTAGTCGAGGCGGCGCGTGGCGCCGGCATGACCGGCTGGCAAAGACTGGTCAAGGTCGAGCTGCCGCTCAGCGCGCCGATCATTCTCGGTGGTATCCGGCTGTCGGTGGTGATCAGCCTCGCCACCGCGACCATCGGCTCGACGGTAGCGGCGAGGACACTGGGCGAGGTGATCATCGCAGGCCTGCTGTCGAACAACCTCGCCTTCATCCTGCAGGGTGGCCTGATCGTCGCCGCCCTTGCCGTGCTGATCTATGACGGGCTGTCGGCGGTCGAGCGCTACACCGCCCGGCGCATGGGACGCGAGCCCGAGTAGCGTCTCGGGGCGAAGTTCGCTCTTTTTTCAGTGGCCGGTCGACCGCGTCGGATGATCGAGCGTCAGTTCCAGCGTTGTGCCAGTCTCGCCGGTGATCCAGCGGCGGCGGATGATGGCGAAATCGTGCTGTGTGTCGGCTCTAACCACAGAGACCAAGTCGCCCACCGCGCAATCACTGTCGAGATCGAGGGCTTCGACAGTCTCGGCAATGTCTTGCTTGCCGGCATAATGTCTCGCGATGGCTGTGAGCACGATGATCACTGGCCCACCCGTTGCGCGATCTTCGGGACTCGGCGATTGATGAGTGCGATGCCCCGATCTTTCAGCAGGAGTTCTTGCCATGACCGCGCGTTTCTCCAAGATCGTCATGTGTTTGTGTCTGGCGGCTTTCGCCTTCCTCGTCGCCTTCGGCAACATCACCGATTACGGCTCAAACTTCGCCTTTGTCCAGCATGTGCTGAGCATGGACACGACCTTTCCCGGCAATGCACTGATGTACCGCTCGATCACCAACCCGTCGCTGTGGACGGCTGGCTACTGGCTGATCATCATTGGCGAGGCGCTGACCTGCCTGCTTTACCTAATCGCCGCCTGGCAACTCTGGCAGGCGCGCAACGCCAGCGGACAGGCTTTCAACGATGCCAAGAAGTTCGCCATCATTGCCGCCACAATGGGCTTCCTCGTTTGGTATTTCGGCTTCATGGTCGTTGGCGGCGAGTGGTTCGCCATGTGGCAGTCTTCGACTTGGAATGGTCAGGAGGCGGCGTTCAAATTCTACATCACCATGCTGCTGGTGCTGGTCTTCGTCGTCCAGCCGGACGGCGACCCGCGTAAAGCCTGACCACTGTTCGCCGATTTCAACCGATCTAACCGGATGGCAGTGTCGACAGGCGCTGCCGTCCAGCCTTTTGGGCGAAACCCGGGATCTTTTGGGCGAAAGCCGGACAGGAACGGAACAATATCTTGACGTTCCGAGCCCTGTTTCGCATAAGCCGCTGCGAAGGGACGGATTCCGGTTGCGGAAAATTCGTCCCCTGTCTCAACGGCCCGGGGAGGGGTTCTTTTGGGCCACCAATCGAGGAAAATTCGGCAATGACCATAATTTCAGCTGTCATCGCCTGCGGTCTGCTTTCAGTCCTTTACGCCATCTGGGCGACACGTTCGGTCCTCGCGGCCGATCAGGGCAATGCACGCATGCAGGAAATTTCCGCGGCCATCCGCGAAGGCGCTCAGGCTTATCTGGCGCGCCAGTACACCACCATCGCCATCGTCGGCGTCGTGGTCCTGCTGCTTGCCTGGTGGCTGCTTTCGATCACCGCCGCCATCGGCTTCCTGATCGGCGCCGTTCTATCGGGTGCCGCTGGCTTCATCGGCATGCACGTCTCGGTGCGCGCTAATGTGCGTACCGCGCAGGCGGCTTCCAACAGCCTCGCTGCCGGCCTCGAGATCGCCTTCAAGTCGGGCGCCATCACTGGCATGCTGGTTGCTGGCCTGGCCCTGCTCGGCGTCTCGATCTACTACCTGATCCTGACCCAGTTCATGGGTCTGCAGCCAAACGATCGCGTCGTCATCGACTCGCTTGTTTCGCTCGGCTTCGGCGCCTCGCTGATCTCGATCTTCGCCCGTCTCGGCGGCGGCATCTTCACCAAGGGCGCCGACGTCGGCGGCGATCTTGTCGGCAAGGTTGAAGCCGGCATTCCCGAGGACGATCCACGCAATCCGGCCACCATTGCCGACAACGTCGGCGACAATGTCGGCGATTGCGCCGGCATGGCCGCCGACCTGTTCGAGACCTATGCGGTGACCGTGGTCGCCACCATGGTCCTCGCCGCCATCTTCTTCGGTGGCACCGACGTTCTCGGCGCGGCCATGCTCTATCCGCTGGCCATCTGCGGCGCCTGCATTCTCACCTCGATCGTCGGCACTTTCTTCGTCAAGCTCGGTTCCAGCGGCTCGATCATGGGCGCGCTCTACAAGGGCCTGATCGTCACCGGCCTGCTATCAATTGTCGGCCTTGCCGTGGCCACCTCGGCATGCATCGGCTGGGGTGAGATCGGCACCGTCGCCGGCATGACCATCACCGGCACGAACCTGTTCATCTGCGGCCTTGTCGGCCTTACGGTGACCGGCCTCATCGTGGTGATCACCGAATATTATACCGGCACCAACAAGCGTCCGGTGAACTCCATCGCCCAGGCCTCGGTCACCGGTCACGGCACCAATGTCATCCAGGGCCTCGCGGTCTCGCTGGAAGCGACGGCGTTGCCGGCGATCGTCATCGTCGGCGGCATCATCTCGACATACCAGCTCGCCGGCCTCTACGGCACGGCGATCGCGGTGACGACGATGCTTGGCCTCGCCGGCATGATCGTCGCGCTCGATGCCTTCGGCCCGGTCACCGACAATGCCGGCGGCATTGCCGAAATGGCCGGCCTACCCAAGGAAGTGCGCCAGTCAACCGACGCGCTCGACGCTGTCGGCAACACCACCAAGGCAGTAACCAAGGGCTACGCCATCGGTTCGGCCGGCCTCGGCGCGCTGGTGCTGTTCGCGGCCTACTCTAACGACCTGAAGTTCTTTGCCGCCAATGGCGACAAATACCCCTACTTCCAGGGCATGGGCGACGTCTCCTTCGACCTCTCCAATCCTTACGTCGTCGCCGGCCTGATCTTCGGTGGCCTGATCCCGTATCTGTTCGGCGGCATCGCCATGACCGCCGTCGGCCGCGCCGCGGGTGCTATCGTCCAGGAGGTGCGCAAGCAGTTCCGGGAGGATCCGGGCATCATGGCAGGCACCTCGAAGCCGAACTATGCGCGCGCCGTCGACCTTCTGACCAAGGCAGCGATCCGGGAGATGATCGTTCCGTCATTGCTGCCGGTGCTGGCGCCGCTGGTGGTCTATTTCGGCGTCCTCCTGATCTCCGGTTCGAAGGCATCCGCCTTTGCCGCGCTTGGCGCCTCGCTGCTCGGCGTCATCGTCAACGGCCTGTTCGTCGCCATCTCGATGACCTCCGGCGGCGGCGCCTGGGACAACGCCAAGAAGTCGTTCGAAGATGGTTTCGTCGACAAGGACGGCCTCAAGCACATCAAGGGCTCCGAAGCGCACAAGGCTTCGGTGACCGGCGACACGGTGGGCGATCCCTACAAGGATACTGCCGGCCCAGCGGTCAACCCGGCGATCAAGATCACCAACATCGTCGCGCTGCTGTTGCTGGCCGTTCTCGCGCACGGCTAAGCTCGGTCGCTATGGCCTTAAAACAAAACCCGCGGGATCGCTCCCGCGGGTTCTTCATTGCCTGAGATATGCCGCTTACAGGGAAGCGAAAGGAACGGAAGGAAGCCGACACCCTCGGGTGGATCAGCTGCCGCCGAGCGTGCTGCCGCCGCTGGCGCCGGGAATACCAGGCGCCAGCTTGCTGGCGCCACTGATGATCTGGCTGAGGAAGTTCTGGTCCTTGCCGCCGGTCGGCGTGGTGCGCGAGATGAAGTCGAACACCTTGCCGTCTTTCAAGCCGTAATTGGCGATCTGGGTGACGCGCCCGTCATCGCCAAAATAGACCGCCAGCACATGCTGGTCGACCAGCCGCGGCTTGTCGAAGGCGACATAGCGCTTGCGCGTCTGCGAAATGTAATAAAAGGCCTCGTTATCGAAGGTCGCCTTCGTCGAGGGAGTGCCGAGCGCCAGCAGCACCTGTTCGCGGCTTGAGCCGACCGGCACCAGGTCGATCGCCTGCTGGTCTATGACGTAGCCTTGCGTCAGCGTCTCGCTCGGATTGAGATCGCCGATCATCTTGGACGAATTGCAGGCGGAAAGTGCCGCAGCGATCACCAGCAGCGAAACCGCACCGCCGGGCTTGGGCAGGAAAGTCGACTTGAATTTCAGCGCGCGCAACTACAACTCCATAAGCTGGCCGCAACTTGCGCTGGGCCGCAAAACCGGTAAACCAGCTTGCTTGCCGATGCAACAAGGCCACTTCAACAAACGGTCCCGGGAGACCACCCTCAAATGTTCCAGCGCCTCTTTGGCCGCGAACGACATGCCAACCGCGCCATCACCGAGGCGCTTTACGCACAAATCGTGGCGGCGGCGCGGCAAACGGTGTTTTATTCCGCCTGGAACGTACCGGACACGCCGCTCGGCCGCTTCGAGATGCTGTCGTTGCACATGTTCCTGTTCCAGCACCGGTTGCGCGGCGAGGGCGGTGCTGCGGCAGAGGTTGCGCAGGTGCTGATCGACGAGTTCTTCATGGATGTCGAACATTCGTTGCGTGAATTGGGCATTGGCGACGTCGGCGTGCCGAAGCGAATGCGGAAACTGGCGAAAATGTTCTATGGCCGTACCGCCGCCTATGATGATGCGCTGCAAAGAAATGACCATGATGCACTCGCCGTCGCCCTTGCCCGCAATGTCAGGCCGGATGCCGGCGCCTGGCCGCAAGCGTCGCAACTGGCACTCTATGCCGCCGATGCGTCAAGGCAACTCGCGGAACAGCCGACCGAATCGATCGTTTCCGGAACGGTGTCATTTCCCGTGGCCAACGCTTGAGCGACGGCAGGCCGATGAAGGTGGCGAAGTGGAGGCGAAGATGAAACACCCTGATACCCACAGCCCAGTGTCACTCCTGGCAAATGTCGCCCGGCTGCCGCAAAAGGGGCTGCCGGTGGTGATCGATGCCGACGCTGGGCAGCGCGCCCTGCTGGCCGTCGAGCACGAGCTGCTTTCGGTCGAGAACTATCGCGCCGAACTCCTGGTCGAGCCCTGGAAACGCAACGGGGTGAAAGTCAGCGGCCATGTCGAGGCCGATATAACGCAGGCCTGCATCGTCACCCTCGACCCGGTCGAGGCGCATATCGACGAGCCGGTCGAAGCGCTGTTCCTGCCGGAGCAATCCAAGCTCGGGCGGCAAGGTTTCGACGGCGGCGGTGAGATCCTGCTCGACGCCGAAGGCCCCGACAGCCCGGAAACCTTTTCCGGCGATGCGATCGACGTCGGGGCGCTTGCCGAGCAGTTCTTTGGCTTGGCGATCGATCCATATCCGCGCAAGCCGGGTGTATCGCTGGAGGCCGCCGGCGATGCCGAGCCTGTGGAGAATGAATTCCAGCAAAAGCTCAGATCACTGTTGGGAAAATCCTGATGGCTGACCCAATTTGAGAAAAGTTGGTTGTGCGGCAGCCCAAAACCGTTATTTTCGCCGAACCTTCGCGAGCCCCGCACCTTGGCAAGCCCGCTGGCCAATCAACCGTGAGATGAACACCGCGTGATCAGGATTTCCATCGATGCCATGGGCGGCGATCACGGGCCAAGCGTGGTCATCCCGGCGCTCATGACTGTCGCCACCCGCCGTCCGGATATACGCTTCGTCATTTATGGGCGCGAAGAAGTGGTACGGCCCGAACTCGCCAAATTCCCCAAGCTGGCGGAAGTGAGTGAGTTCGTGCACTGCGAGATCGCAGTGCGGATGGACGACAAGCCGAGCCAGGCGCTGCGCCATGGCCGCTGGAAGTCATCGATGTGGAAGGCCGTCGAGGCGGTCAAGGCAGGCACTGCCGACGCCTGCATCTCGGCCGGCAATACCGGCGCGCTGATGGCAATGTCCAGATTCTGCCTTCGCACCATGGCGACCATCGATCGCCCGGCAATCGCGGCGCTCTGGCCGACATTGCGCGGCGAGAGCGTGGTGCTGGACGTCGGCGCCACCATTGGCGCGGATGCGCATCAACTGGTTGACTTTGCCATTCTGGGCACCGGCATGGCGCGCTCGGTTTTCGGCATCGAACGGCCGAGCGTCGGGCTGCTCAATGTCGGCGTCGAGGAGATCAAGGGTCAGGAAGAGGTCAAGGAGGCGGGTCGTATGTTGCGCGAGGCCAACATGGCCTCGATGAACTACCATGGCTTTGTCGAGGGTGACGACATCGGCAAGGGCAGTGTCGACGTCGTCGTTACCGAGGGATTTGCCGGCAACATCGCGCTGAAGACGGCGGAAGGCACCGTTAGGCAGATCGCCGGCTATCTGCGCGCGGCGATGAACCGGACGCTGATGGCCAGGATCGGCTATATCTTCGCCAAGACCGCCTTCGATCGCCTGCGCGAGAAGATGGATGTCGGCCGCTCCAATGGCGGCGTCTTCCTCGGATTGAACGGCATCGTGGTGAAGAGCCATGGCGGGGCTGATTCGGATGGCTTCGCGGCGGCGATCGAGCTTGGCTACGACATGGTGCGCAACAATCTGCTTGACCGCATCGAAGCCGATCTCGACCTGTTCCATGCCCGCAATCCGAATGCCCAGACAATCCGGAAATCCGACGTCGTCATCGACGCAAAGGAATAGGAAAGAGCATTGATCAGATCAGTCGTGCGCGGCACGGGCGCCGCGCTGCCCCGCCGCATTATGAAGAATGCCGATTTCGAAGGCATGGTCGAGACGTCGGACGAGTGGATCGTCCAGCGCACCGGCATTCGCCAGCGCCACATTGCGGCCGACGATGAGACGACGGCCTCGCTGGGCGAGGCGGCAGCGCGCGCAGCCCTCGACAGCGCCGGCCTGACGGCTGACGATATCGACCTGATCGTGCTGGCGACCTCGACGCCCAACAACACCTTTCCCGCGACCGCGGTCGAGATCCAGAACCGGCTCGGCATGCACCACGGTTTTGCCTTCGACCTGCAGGCGGTCTGCTCCGGCTTCGTCTATGCAGTGACGACCGCCGACCTCTATATCCGCGGCGGCTTGGCCAGACGGGTACTGGTGATCGGCTCGGAAACATTTTCGCGTATTCTCGACTGGAACGACCGCTCGACCTGCGTTTTGTTCGGCGACGGCGCCGGCGCGATGGTGCTGGAAGCAGGCACGGGGGCAGGCGGCATCGCCGACCGAGGCGTTCTGGCGGCCAGCCTGCGCTCCGACGGCATCCACAAGGACAAGCTTTTTGTCGACGGTGGGCCGTCGACCACCGGAACGGTCGGGCACCTCAGGATGGAAGGCCGCGAAGTGTTCAAGCATGCGGTCGGCATGATCACCGACGTCATCGAGGCGACGTTCGCACAGGCCGGCATCGGCGCCGCCGATCTCGACTGGTTCGTGCCGCATCAAGCCAATAAACGAATTATTGACGCTTCGGCCAAAAAGCTTGGGATAGAGGAGCGGAAGGTGGTGGTGACCGTCGATTTGCACGGTAATACCTCGGCGGCTTCCGTGCCGCTGGCACTGTCCGCAGCCGTCGCCGACGGTCGCATCAAAAAGGGTGACCTGGTACTGCTCGAGGCGATGGGCGGCGGCTTCACCTGGGGTGCCGTCCTGCTCCGCTGGTAAGTGCCGAACTATCGGGTTCGGGTCCTTGACCTTGACGGATCAATTACTTAGGTTCTGCCGTTGCTTGTATCGATTTATGTTTTTGAGCTGATGGGACGGTTCGTATGGGGGGAAAGACACTTACGCGCGCCGACCTCGCCGAAGCCGTTTACCGCAAGGTTGGGCTGTCACGTACTGAATCGGCCGAGCTTGTCGAGGCGGTGCTGAATGAGATCTGCGAGGCGATCGTTCGCGGCGAGACGGTGAAGCTGTCGTCCTTCGCGACTTTCCACGTCCGCTCCAAGAACGAGCGCATCGGGCGCAATCCCAAGACCGGTGAGGAAGTGCCGATCCTGCCGCGCCGGGTGATGACCTTCAAGTCGTCGAACGTACTGAAGAACCGTATCCTGCGCTCCCATCAAAACAGCAAAGCCAAGGGCAGCAAGTAGCCGCCCAATCCCCCTTTGCCAAGAATCATGCTCCAGGCTTCGGTTGAAAAATGAACCCTGCTTTTGCGCCGGGCTTGAATATTGTTTCATAAACCGCTGAAATAAGATGCGATTCGGTAGGCCGGATCGGTATTTGGGTGTGATCCGTTCCGCCGGGACGGAAAGCTGCTCTCTTTGTTAAGCGTGATGTCGCCCGAACCCGGTTCCCGCCTTTCGCGATCATGCTCTAGCGTGAGGATTCGTCCATGGACAAGAGCCCTGATGCTTTCCGCACCATCAGCGAGGTCGCGGAGGATCTGGATTTGCCGCAGCACGTGCTGCGCTTCTGGGAGACGCGTTTCAACCAGATCAAGCCGATGAAGCGCGGCGGCGGTCGCCGCTACTACCGTCCGCAGGACGTCGAACTGATCAAGGGTATTCGTCATATGCTCTACGACCAGGGCTATACGATCAAGGGCGTGCAGAAGCTG
The DNA here is from genome assembly GCF_040318335.1 of Mesorhizobium sp. M1182. Lineage (NCBI taxonomy): Bacteria > Pseudomonadati > Pseudomonadota > Alphaproteobacteria > Hyphomicrobiales > Phyllobacteriaceae > Mesorhizobium > Mesorhizobium sp. M1182. Next base: position 195,574 of record NZ_JAMYMD010000004.1, on the reverse strand, counting down.
TTGCGCGAGAACGGCAACCAGTTTCTGATCGCCGTCGGCAGTGGCGACATGGCGGCGGTCGAGGCGATCTCGCAGCGCCGACAGGCCGACACGGTACCGCTGACGCAAGCGGCGCAGCCGCGCGGCCCGGACGACGAAATGCTGGTTGGCCAGCCGAGGGTGAAACCCAGCCGTCGTTTTTTCGGTATGGGCAAGACCGACGAGGAAGGTCCGGTTCCGCCGGACACGTCAAAACTTTCCCGTGACAATCGCGCGTTGCTGCAGGAGGCGCTGTTCGACCTCCTGGAATGCAAGCGCCTGCTCGATCAGGTTCGCTAGAGCCCGCCGGGTTGACCGGAACGGTCTTCAGGGTCATGCGTTAGGCTTCCTTCTGCAGATGAAGGAAGCACGTCATGGCATCGCTTTCGAGCATCTCCGACACCGATCTCAACAAGCAGGTCGCGGCCTTGGCCAGGGAACTGGCCACCTTGAAGAAAGCCGTGTTGAAGCAGGGCGGCGCCTTTTACGAAGACGGGCGCGATACCGCGTCGGATTACTATTCGGATATCACTGAGCGGCTCGGCAACGCCTTGCCGGCAATCAGAAGGCAAGGCCGGGCGATCGAGAAGACCGCCCGAGATCACCCGGCGACGGCGGCCGCTGTCGGGCTGGTTCTGGTCGGGCTCGTCGCCAGTCTGTTCCTCGGCGGCCGACAGCAAAACGCGCCGCGAGCGCGTTCAAGGTCGGCACGTTAAGGTAGGCAAATGGCGGTGGTCAGCGGACCGCCGCCATTTTTCGCCGACACGGCAAACCCGGTAAGCGCGCCGCCCTTGATCAAGCACCAGAACGCCTGATTGCGGGTTGTTCGCCCGAAGGTGTTTTCAGTACTTCTTCGCGACAACCTTCTTGTGATGGTGGCGGTAGTGGTGGACGCGGTGATGGTAGTGATGGCGGTGATGCTTCTTGACGGTGGTGTGCATTGTCGTCGCATTCGCGCTGCTTGCGCCGATGATCGGCATCGAGAGGGCAAGTGCGATTGCAAGTCCAAGGGCGGAGAGAAGAGGCTTCTTCATGACATCGTTTCCTTTTTGCGCAGGCGGAATTTGAGCGTCACTGATTCAGGTCGGTGACTCGAGCGCTGCGGTTGGGACTATCGCCTTGGAGTTTTTCGGCAGTTTCTCCGGCCTGTAGAATTTTGTTTCCGAACTGTGTCTGCTGAGGATCCGGCCAGATGTCAGCTCGCCGGCATCCGCCATCCATTCCGGCGTCGGTTCACGATGCCGTGACGCTATCTTTGATGCTTGGCAAATCACCGGCGAGCGGGCATTCTCCCGATCGTCTCAGGCAACAACATGATTTGATCTAACTCTTTCATCCCACGGAGTTGCCAATGCCCCAAATAGCAAAACGCGAACCTTATTCCGAACTGGCGGCGAGCGCGGTTACGCCTGAACGCAGTGCCGTCCGAACCGCCCGGGAAGCCCGTGGATACAGCATCGAAGAGCTGTCCCTGGCGTGCGGGCTGGCAGCCTATGAGATTGCCGACGTTGAAAGCGGCAAGGATGCCGATCCCTCGAAACGTCGGCGTATTGCCTCCGCGCTTCAACTTCCGGAAAGCGCTCTGTTTGACGAAGCCGTGTTGCCTGCCAAAAGCCGATCCGTGTCGTAGCGACGTGTCATGCTTTTATTCCACGAGCTCGCCATGGGTCGCCCTGGCGGGCTTCGTTTTTTCGGCCACGTAGTGGACTTGCCGGCCGCCACGGCGACGCCAGACGGAAATTGCTGGAGATGAGCCTCGAATCCGTTCGCGCCTTCTTCGCCGCACACGCGGCCGACATTGACGTCATCGTCACGGAGGCAAGCTCGGCGACGGTGGCTCTGGCCGCCGAAGCGCATGGCGTAGCGCCGGCGCAGATTGCCAAGACGATCTGCTTGCGCGCCGGCGACCAGACGATGCTGATCGTGGCCAGCGGGATCTCCAGGCTGGACAATCGCAAATTCAAGGACCGGTTTGGTGGCAAGGCGCGAATGCTGGACGCCGACCAGGTGCTCGCCGCGACCAACCATCCCGTCGGTGGGGTGTGCCCGTTCGGCCTACCGGCGCCGCTCCCGGTCTACTGCGACATCTCGCTGCGCGCCTTTGACGAGGTCGTCCCGGCGGCAGGCGCGACGAATGCCGCCGTGCGGCTCAGCCCGCAACGCCTGGCCGAACTCGTCGACGCCGAGTGGGTGGATGTGTGCCAGTAGCGATTTATCCGGCGTGGAATCCGCTGAGCGTTACCGCTACTCGGTCTTCTGTGGCTCTTCTTTCTTGATCGTCTGAGCGTCCGTGACAGTCGACATATCGGCCTTCTCGACGCTTGCTGTCTTCGTCTGCGTGTCGACCGATGCCTGAACCTTGGAATGCGCGGGGCAATCCGCAGAGGCAGCTGATATGGACATGGTCAGTGCCGCGGCTATTGCGAGGAATGTCTTCATGATCATTCTCCTCTTTCGTTCGATGGGTAAAGTTAGCCCGTCTGGCACCGACCGCAAAATCACATTTGTTCACACGCGCTCCTGCGCACACGGAAGCCGACGCTGGGCCAGTGATTCAAATGGCTGCGCGGATAGCCGCTTGCCGTATCAAGGCCCACTGGCTCCGGCCGGAGGATTTTTGGCGTTAAAGATCTCGCCGCTCAGAGCCAGTCTCAAATCTTCGGCGCTGAGCTGACCACTTTCAAATAAATCCATCACTCTGCGGCCGAGCACTTCTCTGCCTGGATCTCCATCAGCGAGGCCTAGTTCACGGCATCGGGCATCAAGTGCCTTGGTCAACATGGTCAGCTCGGCAGGACAGGCAACTCCTTGAAGCGACATTGCATCTCTCCCGAAAAGGGCGAAAGCGCGTGGCATCTTCGTAGCGTCCGCTCGCCCTTACAACTGCGGACGACGGCAATTCAACTAGAGCCAACCTTTTTCGAACTCAACATTCAAACGTACCAAAACGCCGCGCGCTCCAATGGGAGGATCCTGCTACAATACGGTATGGCCGTCCGAATAGCGGTTGTCCTCGCGCTTCTTTTCGCCTTCGCCTACGGTTTCGCAAAACTCGCGGAACATTATCGCAGCGTTGGCGACAGGCCCTCTCCGTGTGAAGAATTGCCCTATCCTGATTGTCCTGACCAAAAAGCTCCTCCCCGGGAAGAAACTGAGCCTTGAGCGCGCGCCTGTTCAGGCCAGGCCAGCCGTCGGGATTGAATTAGTTCTTTCCAACCGACGGTTGGTGGACGCATTGCAGCTGATGCGCCTAGGGTTCAGTACGATCCGCGCGCACCGGGCATGCCCAACCCCCGAGTCACCCCTGCCTGATGCAAGGCGCCTGATCGAGTCCCGCCGTTCTGGCATGTGCGGCGGGACCTTTTCTCACGATAAAGGTTGGCGTACGCAGCAAAGCTTACCTAGCCATTACCGCGCGGTTTCTCGGTGGGCTTCTGGCTAGACGCCAGCCTCCGTGCCTCGCGCACGAGTGATGCGTGATCGATTCCTCGATGAGATCACGCGCCTGCGTATGTTGCGCTGGCTGCAGTGCGGCTATTGTCTGTACAGCCAGTTTGGGGGAAAACTGGCTAAGCCTTTGGATTTTAATGGTCGGAGTGGCCGGATTCGAACCGACGACCCCTTGACCCCCAGTCAAGTGCGCTACCGGGCTGCGCTACACTCCGGACCGGTCGCGATGTATCGTGATAGACCGGGTCCGGTCAACCGAATTCGGTTGCTGTCTTGCCTGAAGCAACCGCGACGGGGATTGCCGGTCGCTGCGTCGCCCGCAGCTGCCACTGGTGGCGGTATTCGAGCGCGATGGCACCCCAGATCAAGCCGAGCAGCAGGTAGACATGGCGCCAGTGGTCGATGTCGATGAAGGTGCCGAGCCCGATATTGCCGATGAAGGCGACGTAGGCGCATAGAAGATAAGGCTGCCACGGCCGGTCGCGCAGCAGAATGCGGAAGCCGGCGGCGATCGTCCAGCACGTCAGCGTCAGGAACGACACGAAGCCGAGCCAGCCGTAATCCATCAGCATCTTCAGCCAGATGTCGTGCGTGTCCTCGCCGAAGATCTTGCCGAAGACGAGCGGGCCGATGCCGAACGGATGCTCCAGTGCCATCTGAAAGCCGATCGTATAGCGGGCGAAGCGGCCGAGCCGGGCGGTGTCGTAGCTTTGTTCGAGCTGTGCGCGGTTCGAGAACATTTCGGCGACTCCTGGCAGTTGCAGGATGACGATCATTGCGATGACCAGCAGTCCGACGGCGGCGATGGTCATGACGACGACGCGCAGCCTGAACTTGCCGCTGGCGCTCTGCAGGAACAAGGCACCGGTCAAAAGGATCGCCGAAACGGCGAACATGCCCCAGGCGCCGCGCGAAAAGGAAAAGAAGATGCCGGCGGTGATGATCAGCAACGGCACCGCCAATAGCGGCATGCGTGCGACCGAGCCGGTAAGCAGCAGGTAGAGCAGGTAGATGCCGGGCAGCACCAGGAACGGACCGAACACGTTCGGGTCCTGGAAGGCGCCGGCGGCACGGTCGTATTTGGTGAAGATCTCGGCTCCTGGAAAGGCATGGAAATAGCCGGCTATGCCGACCAGCGAAGTCAGCACCGCCGACACCACATAGGCGACGAAGATCACCCGGTAGAGACTGGGCCGGACCGCCGTTACCGAAGCGAAAAAAACCGCGGTTAAGGCCAGGAACAGCGAGACGGCGAGATAGAGCGGCGTGCCGGCGAGGTCCGACATCTGCGTCATCGAGATCATGCCGCCGATGTTCATGATCACCAGCAGCACCAGCAGCGGCACCGCCGCGCGTTGTATGCGCAGGCCGAACAAGGGCCACACCACGATCAGCCCGACCATATAGAGGTCGTATGGCGCCGGTTCATCGATGACGAAGCCCGACAGGAAAACACCGAGGAAAACCGCCCCCGAAGCAACCAATGCAATCAGCTTGGCGTTGACCGCCGTCGCGGGCAATTCATAGGCCGTCGCGCTCAATACGCGTTTTCCGTATTGAGCAGTCGGATCGGCGTCAGGAACAGGATTTTGAGGTCGAACAAGAGCGACCAGTTCTCGATATAATAGAGGTCGTATTCCGTCCGCATGCGAATCTTCTCGTTGGTGTCCATCTCGCCGCGCCAGCCATTGATCTGCGCCCAGCCGGTCACACCGGGTTTGACCTTGTGGCGAGCGAAATAGCCGTCGACCACTTCATTGTAGAGGAGGTTGTGCGACTGCGCGGCAATGGCGTGCGGGCGCGGCCCGACCAGCGACAGCGAACCGAACAGCGAATTGAAAAACTGCGGCAGTTCGTCGATCGAGGTCTTGCGGATGAAGCGGCCGACGCGGGTGACGCGCGGATCGTTCTTGGTCACGGTCTGTTTGGCCGTCGGGTCCGCCTTGTCGGTATACATCGAACGGAACTTGTAGACGTCGATGATCTCGTTGTTGAAGCCGTGCCGCTTCTGATGGAACAGCACCGGCCCCTTGCTGTCGAGTTTGATCGCGATTGCGGTCGCCAGCATCACCGGCGAGAACACGATGATGCCGATGATCGAAAAGACAATGTCGAAGGCGCGCTTGGCGACCGAATCCCAGTCGTTGATCGGCTTGTCGAAAATATCGAGCATCGGCACCGAGCCGATGTAGGAATAGGCGCGCGGCCTGAACTGCAGCGCGTTCGAATGCGCCGATAGCCGGATGTCGACCGGCAGCACCCACAGCTTCTTCAATAACTGCAGCACGCGCGATTCGGCGGTCAGCGGCAGCGATACGATCAGCATGTCGATGCGCGCGATGCGGGCAAATTCGATGAGTTCGGAAATTGTACCGAGCTTGGGATAGCCGGCGACAACCGGCGGTGACCGCTTGTCGCCACGGTCGTCGAAGATGCCGCAGATGCGGATGTCGTTGTAGGGCTGCCTTTCGACCGAGCGGATCAATACCTCCGCCGCCTTGCCGCCGCCCACGATGACGGCGCGGCGCTCCATCCGCCCGTCGCGCGCCCAGCGCCGGATCAGCTTCGACATCACCAGGCGGAGACCCAGGATCAGCACGAAACCGACGACGAACCACGTGCCGAAGAGCAGGCGCGAATAGTCTTCCGACATTTTCATGGTGAAGGCGGTGAGCGCCATCAAGGCGAATGTTCCGGCCCAGACCAGCAGGAGACGGCCGAAATTGGCGATCGGCCGCATCAGCGCGACGATCTGGTAGCGGTCGGTGACGTCGAACAGAACGACCGCGAGGAACGAAGTGGCGGCGATCGTCAGTGAGTATTGCCAGGCAAGATAGTTGAAAAAGCCGACATAATAGAAATAGACGGCAAGACCTGACACCAACAGCAGCGCGAATTCCACCATGCGCAGGACGCCGCTCACCATGATCGGCGACATCGTATCGCGCCGGTATTGCGAGGCGACCTGGCGGGCAACATCGTTCATGCCGCCGGCCGTATTGTTCTCGGCAGGGGCGTCGAATTTGCGCACCGCGTCTAGCGAAAAACGGCGCGCTGGGTCGATTTCGTTCATGGGGCGTCCGCAGGTTTCCCTCAGGTGAATAGCAAAAGAGAGCTAAGAAACCCTTGAAACAACGGATGGCTTTGGAGACGCTTTCACCAGGAGCAGCCCGGTGGAAACCCGTTGTTCTATTTTTTGAGCGCGGCGAAATAGGCCTTTTCGATTTCGGCGGCCATTACATCGGCGCCGAAGCGTGCCTTGAGGTCGGCGAGGCCGGGCATCAGGCCTTTGTAGGTGTCGAGATCGGCCAATGCGGCGCTTATCTTGTCGCCAAGTTCGCGCGGGTCGGGCCGGATCAGGACAGGCGAGCCGGTGTCGAAGATTTCCGGTATGCCGCCGACCGCCGTCGCGATGATCGGCTTGCCGGCGGCGAGCGCTTCCAGAACTATATAGGGCATGGCTTCCGCGCGCGAGGGAACGACGACCAGTTCGGCCAGCCTGAAGGCGAGCCTGGCCGGCATCGGCGCCAGGAAGCTGACCTCGAGGCCGAGCTGATCTACCTGGGCGCGATAGCGCGGCAGGTCGTCGCCGTCGCCGACCATCAGCGCTTTCAATGGGCGGCCGAGCCGTGTCGCGGCTAGCCCCAGCGCATCGATGAAGATGTCCGGGCCTTTGAGGTCTCGCATCATGCCGATATAGAGGAGGTCAACCGCATTGTGCTCGGTCCGCACCGGCTCGAACTCGGCGGCGCGCAGGCCGTTGTGGACGAGAGCGTTCGGAATGGGTGGCTCGCCGACCTTCCTGCGATAAGTCCGCCGCTCATAATCGGAAACAAACAGCAGGCAATCGGTGAAGCGAGCCATGAAGCGCTCGAGCGCGAAGAACAACTTCCCCATGGCGGTGGTCTCGTCATAGTGAAGCGAGCCGCCATGCGGCGAATAAAGCCGGGCTACGCGCGACCTGGATACCCGCAACAATGAGCCGAACAGACGGGCATAGGCGCCACCTTTGGCGCCATGCCCGTGCAGCACGTCCGGCCGCAATTCTTTTATGATCCTGTAGGTGCGCCGGGCCGAGGCGAGATCGCCTGGCCCGACATGCCGCTGCATCGGGGTGCGGTGAATGCCGAGTGCCAGGCTGCCTTTCATCTGTTCGAACAGCCGTTCCTCGAAATCGCCGCCCGTCGTCGAATCGCAGACGATGCCGACGGCATGGCCGGCGGCGACCTGAGCCTCGGTCAGGTCGCGCACATGCCGGAAGATGCCTCCGACCGGTGAGCGAAAGCAGTGGACGATCCTGAGTGTGTCCGCCACTTTGTCAGCACATCAAAACAGGCGTTCGCGAACATAGACTGTATCGCCGGGCAGCAGCGGGTCGGAGGTCACCACGCGTCCGGTTATCACCTTGCCGTTGATGTCGCGGGTAATGTCGACGCTTTCCTGGTTGGCGCGTGGCGTGAACCCGCCGGCGATGGCGACGGCTTTCTGCACGGTCAGGCCTGGAACGTAGGAATACTGCCCCGCCGCACCCACTTCACCCATGACGAAGATCGGCCGGTAGCGATCGATTTCTACCGAAACATCGGGATCCCGCAAATAACCCTGGCGCAGTTTCTCGGCGATCTCGCTTTCAAGCTGTTGGGCGGTGTGGCCGCGCGCCGGCACGTTGCCGACGAGCGGCAGCGAGAGATAGCCGGACTGGTCGACGCTGTAGGTATTGGTCAGTCCTTCCTGCTCGAACACGGTTACGCGGACGCGGTCGCCAGCGCCGAGGCGATAGGGCTGGTCGAGAACTTCATGGAATGCGGCCGGCGTCGGCCGGTAGCTGGAGCAGCCCGAAAGCATCGATACGGCAAGCAGCGCGCGGAAAAGGGGAGCAGTGCTTTTCATGAGCGGACACGTACCTTTGAATAGCCGGCGACTCTGCGGCAAACCTTAACGATCGAGCTCGGTTATCATCCTGTTAGGGTTAATGGCCGGTAAAGGCGCGCGGCCGATGCGGGCCGGATCGACGAATGCAGATGGTTTTCAGCCTCTTGTTTGCGGCTTGTTAATAGAGCCTGACAGGTTCTTACCGCGATATTAACGGCTGAGTTACCATAGTTGTTTACGGTGCATGCTGACTCAGTACCGGAGCAGGGATGCATGTCCGTTCAATCCGCGGCCGCAGATGTCGACGTCGATCTCAGGCAGCTTTTCGCCAGCCTGGCGCGAAACTGGCTGCGCATCCTTCTCGTCGCATTGGTTGTAACCGGCCTGGCCTTTGCGCTCGCCTGGCTTGCAACGCCCGAATACAAGGCGGCAGCCAAGCTGGAGATCGGGCCTCGAGAATCGGAGTTCACGCGGCCAGCCGGGGCCAACGGCAACGAGCGGTCGATTCCCGACGAAGAAGCTGTGGCCACCGAGGTCCAGATCATCTCGTCCCCCGACATCCTCAAGCAGGTGGCGGCGAAGCTCGACCTGCAGAAATTGCCCGAATTCGACGAGGCGCTGAAGATGTCGGCGCTGAGCCGCGCCCTTGTCCTTGTTGGCTTGAAAAGCGATCCGTTCGAGATTCCGCTGGAAGAGCGCGTGCTGGACGCAATGCATGAGAAGCTCAACGTCTATGGCGTTGAAAAAACCCGCGCGATCGCAATCGAGTTCTCGTCAGAGGATCCAAAGCTTGCCGCCGCGATCCCGAACGCCATTGCAAACGCCTATATCGCCTCCAAGGGCAATGCCAAGCTCGAATCGAATTCCGCCGCCACCGACTTTCTGGCGCCGGAAATCGCGGATCTGCAGAACCGGGTAAAGGAGGCGGAAGCCAAGGTTGCCGCATTCCGTGCGCAGTCCGATCTTTTGATGGGCGGCAACAATTCGGTGCTTGCCACCCAGCAGCTGTCCGAATTGTCGAGCGAACTGTCACGCGTGCGCGCCAATCGCGCTTCGGCGGAAGCGACCGCTGACAGCGTGCGCAGGGCGTTGCGCAATGGCGGCTCGCTGGATGCCGTTCCGGAGGTGTTGTCTTCCGAACTGATCCAGCGCCTGCGCGAGCGGCAAGTCGAACTCAAGAACAACATCGCCGACCTTTCCACCACTTTGCTCGACAACCATCCGCGCATCCGCGCGCTGAAGTCGCAGCTCGCGGATCTCGACCGCCAGATCCGCAACGAAGCGGAAAAGATCATGAAAGGCCTGATGGCGCAGGCCGAGACGGCGAAGGCGCGAGAGGCTCAACTCGTGGCAGACGTCAACACGCTGAAGGCGGCGTCCGCCCGCGCCGGCGAAGAGCAGGTGGAACTCGATGCGCTGCAGCGTGATGCCGCGACCAAGCGTCAGCAGCTCGATCTCTATTCATCCAGCTATCTCCAGGCGGCCGCACGCAAGGATCGCAACTATCTGCCCGTCGACGCTCGCGTATTTTCGGAGGCCCAGGTGCCGGCCGAACCTTATTTCCCCAAGATTGGTCCGATTGTCAGTGCGGCCTTTGTCGGCTCGTTGCTCATCATGGCGATCGTCACGCTGCTGCAGGAACTGTTTTCCGGCCGCGCCATGCGTCCGGCCGCCGGTGCCCATTTCGAGCGCATCGAGCAGGTTGCGATGCCGGCTGTCCAGGCCGAACGCGTGATGGCCGAGCCCGACCCATCGGTTGGCCGGTCCGAACCGGCAGTCGTTGAGATCGATGAGGCCGACGACGACAATATCATTGAAAGCAAAGTGGAGCCGGAACCCGTCGCGGTGGCGGAAGCGGCTGCCGAGAAAATCGAACCGGAGTACTCTGAAATGGCCGCTGGAGACATTGAACCGGCACGTTCTATCCTCGGCGAGGTCGACATCGACAAGGCCGCGGAAAAACTGATCGCCACCGGTGCCGCCCGCGCCATATTCGTCTCGCCGGAAGGCGACGAGGCGGCTGCCTCGGCAGTGCTGGTGGCGCGCGCAGTCTCCGACGCCGGGCTACGCGTGCTGCTGCTTGATCTCACCGCTTCGGGTGCTGCCTCGCGGCCGATGCTGGACAGCGGGCTGTTTCCGGGCATCACCGATCTGCTCGCCTCGCAAGCGCAGTTCAGCGATGTGATCCACCCCGATCTCTATTCGGACTGCCACGTTATTCCCGTCGGCACAGCCGATCCGGTCCGCGCCATGCGCGCCGCCGACCGGCTGCCGATCATCATGCAGTCGCTGACCACCGCCTATGATTTGGTCGTGGTCGAATGCGGACCGGCTGACGCGCAAGGCATCAGCCGCCTGGTGGGCGAGGGGACCGAGGTCTTGCTCTCCATGCTTGAACCGGACGACGAGGTGACGCAGGCCGCGGTCGCGCTCATCGAGAGTGGCTATCCCGACCTGACGCTGGTCACGCCCATCGGCCATGTGGCGCCGGGCCCAATGCCGGGACGGCGCTCGGCCGCCTGAGGCAGTTTTCTCTCAAATCGAAATCAGCTGTCGTCTTCGCCTGCGGCCGGTGCTGTCCGCCCCACGGCTTTGCGGCGCAGCAGCTTGGTCAGCTTCCAGACCATTGGGCTGTGCTTGATGAATGCCTTCAGGCTTGCGCCCTGCCTGAGCGCAAGCGCCAGCGCACGACCTTTCGGCGTCAGCGGAACCAGCACCTCGAAATGCTGCGTTTCGACATCGCACCACAATCGCTTGTAGGGTTCGTCGCCGACCGAGAAATCATAGATTTCGAAACCCGCCTCGCAGGCTTCCTGGATGTTCTCGAAGAACAGGAAGTCGCCCGGGCTGGTATGTGCGAGGTCGTCCTCGGCAATCGCCCCGAATTCGCAGATCAGCCGCTTGCCCGAGCGGCTCGACCCGGTGACTGCACGAAGTTTGCCGGCGACTTCCAGCCCATGCAGGACGAAGGACGGATCTTCCTCTTGAAGCGCGTCGGCAAACAGCGAGCGGAAAAAAGCGCGCACCTCCGCCTCACCGAAAACATTGGCGATGCCCATCTTGCGGAAGCGGAATTCCTTCATCTCGAAAAAGGCATCGAGCAGCGTGTGCACCTCGTCCGAAGTTCTCGCCTCGATGCGACGATAGCTGCCAACGGCCTCGAACTTGCGCGCCTGCGAGCGATGCTTCTTGCGCCTGCGCTTGCCGCTCACGCGGGTGAGCAGTGCGTCAAATCCTCCCACAAGACCGGCGGCCAGCGACAGATTGGGGCTCGAAAAATGCGGCAAGGCGGAGAGCGGGTTGGCAACGCCGTCGAGATCGGGCAGCAGCCGCTCCAGCGCAACAAGATCGATGTCGCGCCGCGCCTTGGCAATCGCAGCCAGCATAGAACGGATCGCCGCGCTATCGGCATTCGCCAGCCATTGCGAGTCGGCGGCGGCAAAATTGCCGTTTGCATGGCGGCCGCCCATGAACCGGGCGACGCGGAACGCTCCACTGCGAGTGACCTCCAGCGCCAGTGAGAAAACCGGCCTGTCCTCGGCGCGCAGCGTCGCAACGACAACGTCGGCGCCGGTATGTGCGGCCCAGTTCAGGATCCAGCCGGCGCTTTGCGCAGGGGCAAAAAGCGCCGAATGGCAGAATTCTGCGTACGCCGCCAACGCCGCACTATCGGCGACCGAGGTTGACAGGCCGGCTTTGCCGGCCGGCAAGGCACACGGCGACGCCTCGCTGCTTGCCAGCCGATTGCCGTCAAATGACGCGGTGGCGTCAACCATACCTCAATCCTTAGGGCGTATTCGTCGCGATTGGGGGTCCCGCGCAGGCGCATTCCATGCTTGATGAGCTTAGGCGCAAAAGGTGAATGAATGATCGACGGGGGCGAGGCAATCCGCAAACTGGCGCTCAATCTCGCCCGCTATTCCGGTCTCGCGCCGCTGGCCAAGCCGTTTATCGGCGGCCTTGGCGCCATCCTGATGCTGCATCGGGTTACCGCGACACCGGAAAAGCCGAACGGCGTCAACCGCCACTTGAACATCGCGCCCGGGTTTCTCGATATCGTGATCGCCGACATGAAGGCGAACGGCTACAGTTTCGTCACGCTTGACGAGGCGATCGAGCGCATCAAGGCCAGCGACAAGGACGGCCAGTTTGCGACGATCACCGCCGACGACGCCTATCGAGACAACATGACCGAGGCGCTGCCGGTGCTGGAGAAGCACGGCGCGCCGATCACCATCTACGTCGCGCCGGGGCTGATCGACGGCGCTGCCGATTTGTGGTGGGACGTGGTCGAGGACATCGTCAATGCGCGCGATCGCCTGACGCTGACGACGCCGGATGGCCCGGTGACAATCGACTGCTCGAGTCCGGGAAAAAAGGTCCAGGCCAATGCGCGCCTGCACGCTCATCTGACGCTGAAGGTGCGCGAGCAGGACCAGCGTGCGGTGTTGCGGGATCTGGCGCGCTCGAACGGCATCGAGTTGGGTGGTCCGCGCCCGAGCACGCTGATGAACTGGGACGAGATCCGCACCATGGCCGGGCACCCGCTGGTGACGATCGGCGCACATAGCGTCAATCACTGCAATCTGAAGCGGCTTTCCGAGAGCGATGCGCGACATGAGATCGGCGATGTCAAGCGCATATTGCAGGCCAAACTCGGCGAGGAGCCGCGCCATTTCGCCTATCCCTACGGTTATGCCAGTGCCGTCGGCCGCCGCGAAGTAGGCCTAGTTCGCGATGCCGGCTACGCCTCGGCGGTGACGACCCGCCACGGCATACTCCGCGCCGAGCATGCCGGCTTCCTGCACGCCCTGCCGCGCATTTCGGTCAATGGCCGCTACCAGAGCGTCGCCCACATCCGAACAATGTTGTCGGGCGTGACGACGCCGCTGGCCAATGCCGGCAAGACGGTGGTGACGATCTAACTGTTGCCTCGCCCCTTCGGCCGCGGCTCCAGGATCAGCCATTTGATGATGCCCATCGCCGGCAGCACCCACAAAAGCCCGCTGAGCAGGAAGAAGATGAAGTGCGCCAGCGGCCCGGACTGCGACAATTGGGCGACCGCCACAATCGAGGCGACCAGCGCATAGACTATGACCAGCACTACCAGCAGGAAGCTTCCGATCAGCTTTTTCAGGCGAATGGGCATGGCGCGATCTCGTTGATCGCTATCGCTTAGGCCGAACAGCCAATACGCGCAACCCGCCAGAAACGGCGCGACGGCGTGCCGCGCTGTCCGGTCTTGCAAGCCGGGTTGCGATGGTTCACCAATCCGCGACTTCAACCGCCGGGACAAATCCATGGCTGCTGCCATATCCGATGCCGCGCCTTTCGCCGCCCGCGATCGCGACCTTCGCAACCGCGCGCTGGTACGCGGTTGGCTCTATGTCGTGCTCCTGGTGCTGTTTGCGCTGGTACTGGTCGGCGGCGCTACAAGGCTCACCAATTCCGGCCTGTCGATCACCGAATGGCAGCCGATACACGGCGTCATCCCGCCGCTCAATGATGCCGAGTGGCAGGAGGAGTTCCTGCGCTACCAGCAGACCCCGCAATATGCCGAACTCAACAACGGCATGAGCATCGAGGCGTTCAAGTCGATCTTCTGGTGGGAATGGGTGCACCGCATCCTGGCGCGTAGTGTCGGCGTGGTCTTCGCCCTGCCGCTGCTGCTCTTCTGGGCGACGCGCCGCATCGAGCGGGGCCTCGGCACGAAGTTGTCGGGCATCCTCCTTCTCGGCGCCCTGCAGGGCGCGATAGGCTGGTGGATGGTGGCGTCCGGGTTGGTTGACCGGGTTTCGGTCAGCCAATATCGGCTGGCGACGCATCTGACGCTGGCGGCGCTGATCTTCACGGCGACCATGGTGGTCGCGCGTGGGCTGGCGCCGCACTCGGAACCTGCCGCCGACAGCTCGACGCAACGTCTGGCCGGCTTCCTGGTGCTGCTGGCGCTGGTCCAGATCTATCTCGGCGGGCTGGTCGCAGGGCTAGACGCCGGCTTGAGCTACAACACCTGGCCGCTGATGGACGGCAAGCTGGTTCCCGGCGACCTGCTGCTGCTGGAGCCGGCATGGCGCAATTTCTTCGAAAACCCGAAGACGGTGCAATTCGTCCACCGGGTCGGCGCCTACACGATCTTCGCGGTCGCGCTCTGGCACATGATTGCGACACGCCAGCGCCTGCCGGGCACGACGCATGCCCGACGCGCGACGCTGCTGTTCCTGATTGTCGTGGTGCAGGCGTCGATCGGCATCGGCACGCTATTGATGCAGGTGCCTCTGCACATGGCCCTGACGCATCAGGCATTCGCGCTGTTTCTGCTGGGCTTCGCCGCCGCGCATTGGCGCGGTACCAAGGGCGCTTACCCGCTGCCCCACGAGATCGCTCTCAGAGGCTGAGCCGCACCCGCCGGATTGCCGCGGCAATCGCCAGTTCGCGGTTTTCGTCGACCGCATTGCGATCTTCATGGTGCCATGCAGCCGACAGGCAGCCATAGGCGATGGCGTGGTCCAGTATCGCGGGCGGCGACTGGCCGAGCGTTGCTGCAAAGACATGCGCCATATGCGCGATCCGCCGCGGATCGAGGCAAAGATCGTCTCGGTCGAGTGGGTTGTAGAACACATTGGCGGCATCGAAGCCGGGGTCGCCGAGAACGCCCTTTGGATCGATCGCCAGCCAGCCGCGCGGACCGTGCATGATGTTGTCGTGATGCAGGTCGCCATGCAGCGGCCGCACGTCGTGCGGATTGGACAACAGCCGTTCCGCGATTTCGGCGGCTTCGACATACAGGCTCTTTTCGCCGGCGGCGCGATCGGCCTTCGCCTTTTTGAACAGGCTGGAAAACCGGATCCGCAACGGCTGAAGGTCCGGCGGGGCAGGGTGCTTCGACGGCGAGAACAGCTTGGCCATTACCTCCGCCGCGATCGCGGTGGCGGCATTGTCGCCCTGATCCGCAATCATCTGTGACAGCGAGGTTTCGCCGGCATACTCGAGCAGCATCCGGTGGCCATCGCGACCCAGCAGCCGCACCGCGCCTTCGCCGCGTCGCCAGGCGAGGAAATGCTCGCTGCGCAACTCGTCCTCGACATCGTCGAAAGGCTTTAGATCCTTGACGATTGCCGGTGAGCCGTCTTCGCGATCAACCTTCCAGATGCGGCTGCTGAACGTTTCGGCGATGAGTTCGGGCGCGCCGACCTTCCAGCGCTTCGGAAATGCTGGCGCATCCATTCAGAGGCCGAGCATCAGATCCATGTTCTGCACGGCAGCGCCCGAGGCGCCCTTGCCGAGATTGTCGTAGACGGCAAGCAGCAGCGCCTGCGCCCTGTTATCATTGGCAAAGACATAGAGCTTCATCCGGTTGGTGCCGTTGTAGATCTCCGGATCGATGTCGGGCATGCGTTCCTGATGCAGATACGGCGCCACCTCGACCACGCCGCCATCGATGGAAGCGAAATGATCGGCGATCGCCGCGTGAAGCTCGGCGCCGGTCGGCACATGGTCGAGGCCGCCGAGTTGCAGCGGCACCACCGTGATCATGCCTTGCGCGAAATTGCCGACTGCCGGCTGCATGATCGGATCGTGCGAAAGCCTGGCATAGGTCCTGAGTTCCGGCACGTGCTTGTGCTGCAGCGTCAGTCCGTAGGGCAGGAATTCCGGCGCATCCTCGCCCTTGGCGACATAATCCTCGATCATAGGCCGGCCGCCGCCGGAATAGCCGGAAATGCCGTTGACGGTGACCGGAAAATCGGCCGGCAGCAGCCCCGCCGCAACCAGCGGCCGCAGCGTCGCGATTGGTCCTTGCGGCCAGCAGCCAGGATTGGCGACGCGCTTCGCCGAAGCGATCTTCTTCGCCTGGTCCTTGTCCATTTCGGCGAAACCATATTCCCACCCATCGGCGACACGATGCGCCGTCGAGGCGTCGATCACTTTGGTGGTGTCATTGGCGATCAGCGAAACGCTTTCCTTGGCGGCCGCGTCCGGTAGGCAGAGAATCGCGACATCGGCGGCATTGAGGAACTCGGCGCGCGCTGCCGTTTCCTTGCGGCGCTCGGTCGGGATGGAGATGATTTCCAGGTCGCCGCGCTCGGCAAGCAGCGCCCTTATCTGCAGACCGGTGGTGCCGTGCTCGCCGTCGATGAAGATTTTCGGTTTCATTGCGTGCCAAAATTCCTGTTATCTCAAAGCTATATGCCGCTCGCCTGATTCAATCCGGCAACGCTGTGATTGCCTTGGTTCATTTCCTCGAGCCGGGCCTTTCGTTCCGCCAGCAGCCCGAGATAGTGCATGGCCACCATCGAGCCGGCAATCGCCGTTATATCGGCGTGATCATAGGCTGGCGCAACCTCGACGACGTCGGCGCCGACGATATCGAGCTGGTTGATCTGGCGCAGCACCGACAGGATCTTTGCCGAAGACGGGCCTCCCGCGACCGGCGTTCCGGTGCCGGGCGCAAAAGCCGGGTCCAGGCAATCGATGTCGAAAGTGACATAGGTCTTCTTGCCGCCCGTACGGTCGACGATGGCATAGGCGATGTCGGACGCACGCATTTCCTCCACTTCATGGCCGTACAGGATCTTGATACCGAACGTGTCGGGCGCATGGGTGCGGATGCCGATCTGGATCGACCGGTCGGGGTCGATGATGCCCTCCTTGACTGCACGGCCGACGAAGGAGCCGTGATCGATGCGCTTGCCGTCGTCGGGCCAGGTGTCCTGGTGTGCGTCGAACTGCACCAGAGCCAGCGGGCCATGGATGGCGGCATGCGCCTTGAGCAGCGGCCAGGTGACGAAGTGATCGCCACCGAGTGACAGCAGAAAGGCGCCGGATTTCAGGATCTTGGCCGCTTCGCGTTCGATCGTGGCAGGCGTCTTCTGGTGATTGCCGCTGTCGAGCAGGCAGTCGCCATAATCGACCACGGCAAGCTGTTCGAACAGATCGCGCGAAAACGGATATTGCGGGTCGTTGTCGAGGATGGCCGAGGCGCGGCGGATTGCCTGCGGTCCGAAACGGGCGCCCGGCCGATTGGTGACCGCAGCGTCGAAGGGAATGCCCCACACCACCGCATCGGCGTCCTTCACGTCCTTCGAATATTTGCGCCGCATGAACGACAGGGCGCCGGCATAGGTCGGCTCGAACGACGCACCCGTCCTGGAGCGGGTGGTGAAGGCATGATCGATGGTCCTTGGCGGCATGAAGCGATCTCCTGTGCGTCGACGCGCACCCTTATTGGACATAATTCTCAGAATTGCGACCCCTGCGGAGGATCATGGCCATTCGATCCGGTCACAAATCCTTGCTCGCCAGGCGAACCCGGCAGGCTCGCCAGGAGATTGCCTGGCAAGCAACCGAAAGTAGCCGCCGAAGACTGCTTCGGCCGGCGCTGACCTGATTTTCCGGCATTTTGCAAGCCGGCTTCGTTCACCTGCCTGTCACGGGCATCGCTTAACCGGGGTGCGATCCCGGTACGGAGCGATTCTCGTGCGAACGACCTGTCTCATGCGAACGATTTGGCTGAGCCTTCTACTTTCCGCGGCGCTGGCGCTCTCCCTTGGCCAGGCATCGGCAGGCGAAACGCGCGCCAGGCAGATTCTCGACCGCTTCGAGCACGCCAACCAATGGCGCGACCATGTGATAGTGGCCGCGCACCGCGCCGGCGGCATGCAATCCGGCAAGACGCTCTATCCCGAAAATTCGATCGCCGCCGCCGAGGCGTCGATCGCAATGGGCGCCGAAATCGTCGAGGTCGATATAAGGCGCTCGAAGGACGGACAGTTCGTCGTCATGCATGACAGTTGGCTCGACCGCACGACGAATTGCAAGGGTGAGGTGGTCAACCGCACGATGGCCGAACTCAAGACGTGCCGTTTGGTGATCGAAGGCACCGGCGCCGTTACGGGCGAGACGGTCTCGACGTTGCGCGAGATGTTGATGACGACCAGGGACAGGATCCTCATCAATCTCGACAACAAGCTCGACACCGAAAGCCTCGTCGGCATGGTCGCGGTTGCGCGCGACCTCGGCATGGCCGAACAGGTGATCGTCAAGGAGAACCTGTGGAATGCGGAGCGGATTGCCAGTGTCAAGGCCGCCATGGACGCGATCGGCAGCGGCTTCCAGTTCATGCCGATTATCGCCGATGACGCGGTTCGCGACGCCATGTTTGCCGAGAAAGTGGGCCGGGCCTTCCCGATGCGCGCGGTCGAGATGATCAACTGGCGCATGGGATCAGAGACACTGACCGAGACCGGCGGCCCGCTGTTCAGCCCGCGCATGCGCGCGCTGGCGGTGAGGGGCGACTGGCACATCTGGGCCGACACCTATGCCATCGTCAACAAGCCGGGAGGCTTCCTCGCCGGCGGTCGCGGCGACGAGCTGGCGGTTGCGGCCAGCCTGCCGCGCGAGACTTATGGCTTCTGGGTCGAGCGCGGCGCCACCATCATCCAGACCGACGAACCGAAGGCCGCCATCAGTTGGCTGGCGGCGAACGGTTTTCGCGTGCCCTATGCCGGTGAGAAGCGCCCGGCCGAGCCGGCCAACACGGCCAGCATCAACTAGACCGGCGCGGCGAGAATTGGATCTCCCTCTTGTGGTGACGATGCCCGGCAGGGCAGAAGGGCGCTGTCCCGCCGACCCCAGGCCGGCAGCGCCAAACTTTCGAAGGAACCCAGAAACAGAAAACCCGCCTCCGTGGGCGGGTCGCTGGAGCCAATTAGCACCATACCCAGATTAGTAGCATAGCTGCCGGCACAAAGCAAGAACAAAATGTGGCGTAGTAGCAGAAAAATGCGACGATCCTTCAGCGCCTCGGCGGTTCCGCCTGCAAGGTCGCGCCTTCGCTGTCCTGCCGGCAATCTCCCCCGCAAGGGAACCCACTTGGGGGAGATTGGCTCATCACTGCCTTCCGCAATCTACCCGCAGGCCGCCATTGCCACACCATCCAGCTCCTTGATGACATCGTCCGACAGTTCGAGGTCGGCAGCGGCGAGGTTCTCCCTGAGATGCGCGACGGAAGACGTGCCGGGAATCAGAAGAATGTTGGGCGCGCGGCGAAGCAGCCAGGCGAGCGCGACCTGCATGGGCGTGGCGCCAAGGCGTGCCGCGACCTTGGACAAGGTCGACGACTGCAACGGGTTGAAGCCGCCAAGTGGGAAGAACGGCACATAGGCGGTGCCGTCGCGGGCCAGATCGTCGATCAAGGCATCATCGCCCCGATGCGCCAGATTGTACTGGTTCTGCACGCAGACGATCCTGCAAATCCGGCGGCCTTCGGCGATCTGTGCGGCGGTGACGTTGCTCAGCCCGATGTGGCGCACGAGGCCCTGTCGCTGGAGCTCGGCAAGCGTCGCAAGCGGCGCCTCGATCGACCCTTCGGCGGGGCCATGCGCGTCGAACATGACCCGAAGGTTGACCACCTCCAGCACGTCGAGTCCGAGATTGTGCAGATTGTCGTGCACCGCCTGTGTCAGCTCTTCTGCCGAGAAAGCCGGCAGCCACGAGCCATCCGTGCCGCGTCGGGCACCGATCTTGGTGACAATAACGAGGTCGTCGGGATAGGGTGCGAGCGCTTCGCGGATCAACAGGTTGGTCACCTGCGGGCCATAGAAGTCGCTGGTGTCGATGTGGTTGACGCCTTGTGCAACGGCTTCGCGCAGTACGGCCAATGCCGCGTCGTGGTCCTTTGGTGGGCCGAAGACGCCTGGCCCTGCGAGCTGCATGGCGCCGTAGCCGAGCCGTCTCACCTTACGGTCGCCGAGGATGAATGTGCCGGAATGGTTGACGCTGGACATGGTCTTTCTCCTTCAGGAACGGTGCACAGATAGACGCTGTCCGATCTCATGATAATTGGCTACAATTCGCACGGGCTGTGCGGAATGACGAACAATGCAGATTGATCTCGGGGACCTGAACGCCTTCGTGGCCGTAGCGCGCGCCAAAGGCTTTCGGGATGCGGCACGCGCCAGCGGCGGCAGTGCGTCCGGCTTGAGCGAGGCGGTGCGGCGCCTGGAGACGCAGCTCGGTGTCAGGCTGCTCAACCGGACGACCCGCAGCGTTGTCCTGACGGAAGCCGGCGAAGGCCTGCTGGCGCGGCTCGGTCCTGCCTTGACCGAGGTGGAGTCGGCTCTCGACGTAGTGAACGGCTTTCGCGACAGGCCGGCAGGTACGTTGCGCCTCAATGTGCCGGTCAGCGCGGCGCGGCTGGTACTGCCCAGCATCGTTCCGCCTTTTCTCGCCGCCTATCCAGGCATCCGGTTGGAGGTGATCTCGGAGGAGAGCTTCGTCGATGTGCTGGCGGCGGGGTGCGACGCCGGCATTCGCTATGAGGAGCGGCTGGAGCAGGACATGATCGCTGTGCCGATCGGACCGCGCGTGCAGCGCTTCGCCACCGCCGCCAGCCCGGCCTACCTGGATCGTCATGGCCGGCCGCAACACCCGCGCGACCTGCTCGGCCACGCCTGCCTGCGCGGCCGCTTTGCCAGCCGTGCGATGCCGCCGTGGGAATTCGAGCGCGACGGCGAGGTGGTGCGGGTCGACCCGACGGGGCCGCTTCTCGTGACCCTGGGCGGGGCGACTGACCTCAAAGTCGATGCAGCCATCGCCGGCACCGGCATCATCAGCCTGTTCGAGGATTGGCTACGTCCTCACTTCGAGAGCGGAGCGCTCGAACCGCTGCTTGAACCCTGGTGGCAGAGCTTCTCCGGGCCGTTCCTTTACTATCCCGGACGGCGCCTCGTGCCGGCGCCGTTGCGGGCGTTCATTGACTTCATCAAGGCGTCCGCCGGCCAGCCCTGACACCCGGGAGAGCCGGGCCCGAAAATAAGCGCGGCTCCCTTCCCTCAGGTGACCCGCCACTACGCTTCGCGGCAGGTCTTGCTTGATCTATTTGACTGGAATCATCAGGTGCGCGTAGGGCGTGTCGGGGAACATGACGTATGGTTGTGTGGGGTTCGGCTCGTGGGGATACAAGGCCATCATGTCTGGTGCGTTCA
Source organism: Mesorhizobium sp. M1182 (assembly GCF_040318335.1). Classification (NCBI taxonomy): domain Bacteria; kingdom Pseudomonadati; phylum Pseudomonadota; class Alphaproteobacteria; order Hyphomicrobiales; family Phyllobacteriaceae; genus Mesorhizobium; species Mesorhizobium sp. M1182. The sequence goes on along the minus strand of NZ_JAMYMD010000004.1, from coordinate 174,251 downwards.
TGACCATCACGTGCGGACCATCATGCAGCCATTCGGCCCCCTCCGGCGGCTTGGTTGCAAAGGGGTCGGTATTGCTGGCCGCATCGCCTCCTTTTAGCATGTAGGCGAAAGCAACTTTCCCTGCAGGCGGCTCCTTCTTGGACATGATCGCGTGCATCCACGCCATCCCGTTCTCATCCGTGCACATTGGGTCGTCGGCGGGAGTGCTCGGGTCGTCCGGGATGCAAGTGAAACCGTTGGTGCCCTTCCTCAACGTTTTCATCTCCCAATTCACGACGGCGGCGTTTTTGCCGACAGCCGCCGGTGCCGCTGTAATCGCATTATCGATCAGCTGCTCGTCGCTTTTGTCGGCCGCAGGCGCGGCGAATGCCCAAGTGGCGGCGACAGCTGCCAGAAACGCACTGCTGGAATGGATGCGCATTGCCTCCTCCTTCGCGAGCGTCGGGTTACCGGCGCGTCGCAACGTGCACAGCTCCCGCTCTGTGGAGTTGGCTGCTGCCCTGGGATCTGGAACGCGCCTGTAATTAAGATACTACTAATATTACGTTGGGTCACCTGGAGATGCGGGATTGCTATGTCGACAAAGAAAAGGGGGCTGCGAATACGCAGCCCCTCTGAAAAAATCGATAGAAAACAGGTCTCTGTTTAACGCTTCGAGAACTGGAAGGAGCGGCGGGCCTTCGCCTTGCCGTACTTCTTGCGCTCGACGACGCGGCTGTCGCGGGTCAGGAAGCCGCCCTTCTTGAGCACGGCGCGCAGCGCCGGCTCGTAATAGGTCAGCGCCTTGGAGATGCCGTGGCGCACGGCACCCGCCTGGCCGGAAAGGCCGCCGCCGATGACGGTGGCAACGATGTCGTACTGGCCGGCGCGATTGGCGGCGATAATCGGCTGGTTGAGGATCATCTGCAGCACCGGACGCGCGAAATATTCGGCGAACACCTTGTCGTTTACGACGATCTTGCCGGAGCCGGGCTTCACCCAGACGCGGGCGATGGCGTTCTTGCGCTTGCCGGTGGCGTAGGCGCGGCCCGACTTATCGAGTTTCTGGACGTGGACGGGTGCGGCCGGCTGGGTGTTGGTATTGCCGGTGGCAGCTCCGAGTTCTGCGAGCGAGGAAAGCTCAGCCATCTTACGAAACCTTCTTGTTCTTGGCGTTCAGCTTGGCCACGTCGAGGACGACGGGCTGCTGGGCGACATGCGGATGTTCCGTGCCTGCATAGACGCGGAGGTTCTTCATCTGGCGACGGCCGAGCGGGCCACGCGGGATCATGCGTTCGACGGCCTTCTCGACGACACGTTCGGGGAAACGACCCTCGAGCAGCTGGCGCGCGGTGCGCTCCTTGACGCCGCCGGGGTGGCCGGTGTGCCAGTAATAGACCTTGTCGGTGAACTTCTTGCCGGTGAACACCACCTTGTCGGCATTGATGACGATGACGTTGTCGCCGTCGTCGACGTGCGGGGTGAAGGTGGGCTTGTGTTTGCCGCGAAGATGATTGGCGATGACAGTGGCGAGACGGCCGACGACGAGACCCTCGGCGTCGATCAGCACCCACTTCTTCACCACATCCGCAGGCTTCTGCGAAAAGGTTGCCATGGATTGTTGCTTTCGGTTCGGACCTTCAAAAGAAGGCGTTTCTTGTTGCTTGGATTGGCGAAAGGCGCTTGCCCGCCGCCAATAACAAAACGGCGGCCTTTGCGGGCCGCTGTTCCGTGAGGGCTTATAGGAGAGGACGGCGACTGCGTCAAGGCGCGTGAAATGTCGGCGAGCTATCAAAATCCAGCAAAAACAATGCCTTGGATGAACGGTATTATTTTACCACACCGTCAATCCGCTTTGGCGGGATCGAATAGGTGCCCGTTGCGTGCGCTACCGTGTGACCCTCCGGGCCGGCGACGATGTCGATATCGAACACCATCAGGCTCTTGCCGAGCTTGAGGATGCGGCAATGGCCGTCGATCGGCCCGGCCTCGGCCTTGCGGACGAAATTGATGTTGAGACTGGTGGTGACCGAAAGCGCATCCGGTCCGGCATGCGAGAGCACGCAGACATAGCCGCCTATGTCGGCCAGCGTGAACAGCGCCGAACCCGACACGGTGCCGCCGGGACGCAAATGGCGCTCGTCGGCGTTGAGCCGCACGACACAGCCGCCTGGAAACACCTCCAACGCCTCGTAGAAGGTGAACTGGTCGTTGAGCTGCGGGAAAATGGTCGCCATCAGCGCGTTGATTTTGGCAGCCGTCAGCACCGGCTTGAGATTGCTGTGGGCGGGCATTTCAGTCTCCCGGTTTGCGCCCTGCATGTATGAACGCGACGTGGCGTTTCTGGCAACACCCCATTCATTATGGCAGAAGCGGACGAGGGAGTTGGACGAAGCGAGGCGGCATACTAGATTAGTCCATTATCGATCCGGAATCGCAGAGGAATGATCATGGCCGAAATCGTCGCCATCAAGCCTGCCGTTGCCGAAGGGCCGGTCGTCTCCAGGCTGGACAACGGTGTGCTGCGCCTGACGCTCGCCAATCCGCCGGCCAACGCTCTTTCGCTTGCAGTGATGGCGGCGCTGACGGCGGAACTCGACCGCGCCAAGGCCGACAAATCCGTCCGCGTCATCGTCCTTGGGGCGACCGGCAAAGTGTTCTGCGCCGGGCACGACCTCAAGGAGTTGAGCGCGCACCGCGCCGATGCCGATCGCGGCAGGGGCTTCTTCGAAAAGACGTTTTCCGCCTGCGCCGCGCTGATGCAGGCGATCGTTCGCCATCCTAAGCCGGTGATCGCCGAAGTCGACGGTCTGGCGACGGCGGCCGGATTGCAGTTGGTCGCCAGCTGCGATCTCGCCATCGCCTCGCACGAGGCGACCTTCTGCACGCCTGGCGTCAATATCGGACTGTTCTGCTCGACGCCGATGGTGGCGCTGTCGCGCAACGTTTCGCGCAAGCACGCCATGGAGATGCTTTTGACCGGCGAGACGATCGATGCGGCAACCGCCAAGGAATTCGGCTTGGTCAACCGCGTCGTGCCGCGCGAATATCTGAATCAGATTGTCACCAAATACGCGCAAACCATTGCGTCCAAATCCTCTCTGGTCGTCAAGATCGGCAAGGAAGCCTTCTACGAACAGGCAGAAATGGGGCTGGCCGAGGCCTATGATTACACCGGGCGCGTCATGGTCGAGAACATGCTGGCGCGCGATGCGGAAGAGGGCATTGGCGCCTTCATCGGCAAGCGCAAGCCGGAATGGCCGGAGGAGTAGGAGGCGGATATGGAACCGCGCATCTCCATCGTCACCATCGCCACCGACGATCTCGACCGTGCGACGCGCTTCTATGAGGCGATGGGCCTGACCCGCCATGCCGGGATCACCGACGGCGTTGCCTTCTTCCAGATGGGCGGCGCCATTCTTGGCTTGTTTCCGCGCCCAAGCGCCGAAGAGGATTCGGGCGTCAGCTTCTCGAAGGCGCCGTCGGCCGTCTACCTCGCCTACAACACCCGTTCTGACGCCGAGGTCGACGAAGTGCTTGCGGCGGCTGAGAAGGCTGGCGGCAAGATCGTCAAGCCGGCCGGGCGCGCCTTCTGGGGCGGCTGGTACGGCTATTTCGCCGATGCCGACGGGCATGTCTGGGAAGTCGCGCACAATCCGGCTTTTCCGATCGCGGAAGACGGATCGATTTCGCTGCCGGCCTGACGACGTTCTCCCTGGCCCATTGCAAGCCACTTGCTCGGCTGTTGGCACCTCACTCTGAAGCGCTGTATGACGAGGCATGAACCACGACGCCTACGACAACGCCTATATCGCCGGCATCCTCAATTCGGTGAAGACCATCGCCATGGTTGGCGCGTCGGCCAATGACGTGCGGCCGAGCTATTTCGTGCTGAAATATCTGCTCGGCAAGGGGTTTTCGGTGTTCCCGATCAATCCCGGCCAGGCCGGCAAGGAGATCCTCGGCCAGATGACCTATGCCAGGCTCGCCGACGTTCCGGGACCCGTCGACATGGTCGACGTGTTTCGCGCTTCCGCTGCCGTGCCGGGCATCGTCGACGAGGTGCTGCGGCTCGATCCGCTGCCGAAGGTCATCTGGATGCAGCTTGGCATACGCCATGACGAGGCGGCCGCACGCGCCGAAGCCGCCGGCATCAAGGTGGTGATGAACCGTTGCCCCAAGATCGAATATGGCAAGCTGTCCGGCGAGATCGGCTGGACCGGCGTCAATTCCGGCGTTTTGTCGTCGAAGAAGCCGCTGATGCGGCCGGGATTCCAGAGTTTCGGCGTTCGCCAGAAGTAGGTAATGAATAGTGAATGGTGAATAGAAAGATTTTTCTGGAAGGCGGGCAAGGCGGCATATGAGCCGCTTGCAATCAGGGTGGGGCTGGCCGACTTTGCCATTCACCATTCACCATTCACCATTCACCATTCACCATTGAGGGAGGTTTTTCGATGGCCCGCACGCCCGGTTTCAACACGCTCGCCGTCCATGCCGGCGCCAAGCCGGATCCGGCGACCGGCGCGCGAGCGACGCCGATCTACCAGACCACCTCCTTCGTCTTCGACGATGCCGATCATGCCGCCTCGCTGTTCGGGCTGAAGGCGTTCGGCAACATCTACACCCGCATCATGAACCCGACCCAGGCGGTGCTGGAAGAGCGCATCGCGGCACTCGAAGGCGGCACGGCAGGCCTTGCGGTCGCCTCCGGCCATGCCGCGCAGGTGCTGGTCTTCCACAATCTGATGCAGCCCGGCGACAATTTCGTTTCAGCGACAAAGCTTTACGGCGGCTCGATCAACCAATTCGGCCACGCCTTCAAGAATTTCGGTTGGCAGGTGCGCTGGGCCGACACCAACGATATCTCGACCTTCGAGAGCCAGATCGACGACAGGACCAAGGCGATCTTCATCGAGAGCCTGGCCAATCCCGGCGGCGTCTTCGTCGACATCGAGAAGATCGGCGACATCGCCCGCAAGCACGGCCTGCCGCTGATCGTCGACAACACGCTGGCCTCGCCCTATCTGCTGCGGCCGATCGAGCATGGCGCCGACATCGTCGTGCATTCGCTGACCAAGTTCATCGGCGGTCACGGCAATTCGATCGGCGGCGCCATTGTCGACGGCGGCACGTTCGACTGGTCGAAGTCGGGCAAGTATCCGATGCTGTCGGAGCCGCGCCCCGAATATGGCGGCCTCGTCCTGCACGAGACCTTCGGCAATTTCGCCTTCGCCATCGCTGCTCGCGTGCTCGGCCTGCGCGACATCGGCGCGGCGATTTCGCCGTTCAACGCATTCCTTATCCTGACCGGTCTGGAAACCTTGCCGCTCAGGATGCAGCGCCACTGCGACAATGCGGCGGCGGTCGCCGGATGGCTTTCCAACCATCCCAAGGTCGCCTGGGTTTCCTATCCCGGCCTGCCCAGCGACAAGAACAACGCGTTGCAGAAGAAGTACTCGCCGCTTGGCGCCGGCGCGGTGTTCACATTCGGGCTGAAGGGCGGCTATGCGGCGGGCATCAAGTTCGTCGAGGCGCTCGAACTGTTCTCGCATCTGGCCAATGTCGGCGACACCAAGTCGCTGGTCATCCACCCGGCATCGACCACGCATCGCCAGCTTTCCGACGAGCAGAAGATCAACGCCGGGGCAGGGCCTGACACGGTCAGGCTTTCGGTCGGCATCGAGGACGTCAACGACATCGTCGCCGATCTGGAACAGGCTCTCGCCAAGGTTTGATCGCCATGGCCACGCCGAAATTTCTTTCCGTCGGCGTCGACGCCGTCGAACCGGAACTTGGCGCACCAGCGCCGGATCGCCTGATGTCGGGCGATCCGAAATTCCGCACCTGGAATGTCGAGGAACAGCACGGCGGCCTCTATGCCGGCGTCTGGGAAGCGACGCCAGGCAAATGGCGCATCGAATATGATGAGTGGGAGTTCTGCCACATCCTGTCAGGGGTTTCGGTGATCGCTGAAGACGGCGGCGATGCGCGCACCGTCAGGGCAGGCGACAGCTTCGTGCTGAGGCCGGGCTTTAGAGGAAGCTGGGAAGTGCTTGAAACGACGCGCAAGGAGTATGTAATCAAGCTTTGATTTCGCATGGCGCCGGACTTTACAAAAGCGGTCGATGTCCGTGTCGGAAAATCCGTATCGGCTCATCATGTCGCGGTGCCATGAAACTCCCGGCAAATCCTGACTGCCTCCGCTTCCGCGCTCCGACCAAGGCTTCATTCAGGGTGAATGTGACCGTCACGTTCGATCCGTTTCCGGCCGCGGGCCGGTGTAGCGGAGAATCCAGAGCCCCTGGTTCTTGTCAGTTATGTAAATGAAGCCGCGCCGGTCCACGACCACGTCCTCGGTCTGAACAACCAGCTTGTCTTCCGGCATAGGGCCGTAGCGTCGGACTGGCTCCGGCGGGATGAAGTAGCCGACCTCGCGCGGAAGCCGAGGATTCGAGACGTCATAGACCCTGAGCCCGGCGTTGAAGTGCGCGATATAGAACAGATCGCCTTGTTTCTGGACATCGGGATGATGCTGGTGGTGGTTGATGTTGTGCGGTCCGCGCCAGCCGCCACGAGTTGTGAAATCCGAATAGGGAGCGCCTTCGGGTGGCACTGGTTCGGGCAACAGCGACAGCAGAAAGGGTTCACTGGAATCGGAAATATCGACGATCGAAGCGTGATGCATCGGACCAAGTCCATAGGTGACGTTCTCCGAATTGGCGAAGGCAATGCCGCGCTCTGGAATCGGCAGCACGCTATGCACACCGAAGCGCGAGTGAAACGGAGGGCTGAAGCTCAGGCCGCCGACCTGCCTCGGCTGGGAGACATCGCTAATATCGAGCACAACGATTCCCGCCGCACCATAAGGCAAATAGACAAGATCGCCAGTGACATAAGGCGGGCCGTGCAGCGAGACATCCTCGCCCGTGCTGGCGCAGAAGGCGCCGCACATGCATTGCGGCTTCAGTCGCAACCGGTAGCGATCGGCGGTCTCCTGGTCGGCGGCGGGCTTCGCAGCCGCAAAGCTCTCGCCGCCGGCCTCGTGCTGGCCCGGCACCCACCAGCGTCCGGCTTCGCGCGGATTCGAGCGATCCGAAATATCGAGGATGACGTAGATGTTGCCCCTGTAACCCGGCATGCCGGCGGCAAGGTGGACATAACGTCCACCGGATAGAGGTTGCGATGCGTGCCGTTTCCGCCGGTGCGGTAGTGACTGAGTTGTTTCGGATTGATGGGGTCCGCGATATCCCAGATCAGAACGCCTTCGCCGAACGGTGCGTCGGGGTCACCGCCGAAATTAGCAAAGGGCTTTTCGAGGGCGGTCACCATCGTGTCGCCGGACAAATCTATTTGTAGAGTCCAAGTATTCGTGCCGAGATAGGGCACGAACTTGACCGTCTCGGGCTTGGCCGGGTCGGTCACGTCCACGATGCTCCAGCCGGAGTGCCAGAAGTGCCCAGTGTAGAGATACCAACGTTCGCCAACCTGCCTGATCGCCATTTTGAAGGCTGGGCGATGATCGAGATCGGTATAGCCCACAGCTTCGACATTGTGGGCGAAAGCGCCAGGGGGCGCTGGCGACGAAGCTGGAACGGGTTGGGCAAGGGCCTCGCAGACAAGACCGGATTGAGATGTCGCGGCGATCGTCGCGCCGATGAGCGGCACTTTCAGCATCTGGCGGCGTGAAATCTCGGAATTTTTCAAAGCGCGTCTCCCGGATTTTGCAGCTTTCCGGATTTTGCAGATTCCGATACTTTCCGTCCAATATCGTTTGAGCCATGGATAATTCTGTTTGGGAAATTAAAGGCTGAAGATGAACCACAAGCTGATGCAGTCCTTCATGGCCGTCGCCGAAGAGCTGCATTTCGGGCGCGCGGCAGCGCGCTTGCATATCTCACAGCCGCCCCTGACAAAGCAGATCCAGCAACTGGAACAGGCGATGGGTGTGCGCTTGCTGGAGCGCACCAAGCGCAAGGTCGAACTGACTGCGGCGGGGCGTGTGTTCCTTGATGAGGTTAGGGCCGTGCTTCAGCAGACAGAGCAGGCGGTGGAGCTTGCTCGCAAAGCCGATCGTGGCGAAACCGGCCATCTTGCTGTCGGATTCATCGACGCGGCTATCTACAGCGTGGTGCCGTCTGTCGTCCAACGCTTCACCAAGCGCTATCCCGAGGTCGAGTTGAGCCTGACCGACCTGCGCATTCCCAATCAAGTCAGGGCTGTGGCCGAACGCCAGCTCGATATCGGTTTTGTTCATCCTCCCGTCGTTCACAACGCATTGAAGGTCGAAAGCATACTGGTCGAACCCCTGATCGTGGCCTTGCCGGAAACGCATCGGCTGGCCTCGGAAGCAGAGGTCGCGCTAGCCGACTTGGCCTCCGAAGCGTTGATTCAGTTCCCGCGCAGCATCAATCCATCCCTCTATGACGAGATCGTCGGGTTGTGCCGTTCATCCGGGTTCAGCCCGAGGATCGTTCGAGAAGCAACGCCGAAGCAGACAATCATCGGACTTGTATCCGTCGGGCTGGGCGTCTCGCTGCTGCCCGCCTGTCTGCAAAATTTGCGCCGGAGCGGCGTCGTTTATCGCCCTATCCAGGGACGAACCTTGTCTATCGACACTTCAATCATCTACCGGCATGAACAACCCTCGCCGGTGCTGAAGGCCTTCCTCGACATCGTCCGCGAGACGACGCAAAAAGATTCAAATCCCGTCTCTCTTCAAGCTTCATGACCGAATTTCTATAGGCATCCAGGATTTTTAGTGTGAGGTCCTGCTTCCGGTAGCTTCATCGTTCAATCAGCGATTATTTGGCACTCGCGGCCTTGAGATGTTACCTATTTGACCGGAATTCGCCGGAGCCGGCTTCGAAGCCTGTCGTCGGAAGCCGTCCTCAGATTCTGACGGCAAGCGTTTCCAGCCCGTGGAAATGATAGGTGTCGCGGAAGCGCGGCTGTTCGGCAAGATGCAGCTGCGGTAGCCGGTCGAACAAGGTTTTCAGCGACACCTGCAGTTCGAGCCGGGCGAGCGGCGCGCCGATGCAGAAATGGATGCCGGCGCCGAACGATACGTTCTTCTGGTCGGCGCGGTCCGGCCTGAAGGCGAGGGGCTCGGCAAACGCAGTAGGGTCGCGATTGGCCATGCCGAGCAGCAGACCGATCGTTTCGCCCGGCTGGACGATGATCCCCGGCTCGGCCTCGACCTCCTGATAGGCGTAGCGCGTGAACATGTGTAGCGGCGCGTCGAAGCGCAGGCACTCTTCGACCGTCGCGGCTGTTGCTTCCGGTGAGGCGAAGAAGCGGCGCGGGTCGCCGCCTTGCGCAAGGATCGAGCGCACCGCATTGCCGGTCTGGTGGACAGTTGCTTCATGGCCGGCATTGAGCAAAAGGATGGCCGAGGATACCAGTTCGTCCTCCGACAGTTTCTGGCCGTCCTCCTGTGCCGCAATCAGCAGCGACAGAAGATCCTCGCCCGGCCTCTTTCGCCGCTCGGCGACGTAGCCGCGCAGAAAATCGGAAAAGTCGCGCGCGGCGCGATTGGCCGTGTCCTCCGTCTCGCGGGTGCGGCCATGCATGTACATGGCGACCATCCGATGCGACCAGTCGAGCAGCTGCGGCCCCATGTCGACCGGCACGCCGAGCATTTCCGCAATGATGGTAATCGGCAAGGGAGCTGCGAATGCCGGCAGCAGGTCGACTCCTCCTGGTTCGAAACGGTCGATCAGTTCGTTGGCCAGCGCCTCGACACGTGGCCTGAGCCGCTCGACCTGGCGCGAGACGAAGGCGCGGTTGACCAGCGTTCTGAGCCGTGTGTGGACAGGCGGCTCCAGCTCCAGCATCGAATTGGCCTCGATGCCGTCGAACGCGCTGAGGTGCGTGCGGTCCTGACCGATGCCTCGGCTGTCCGGAATGCCCGCCGGGTTCTGCCGGCCGAAGCGGCGATCGCGCAGCAGCCGGTTGACGTCGTCGAAGCCGCCAAAGCACCAGAAACCAAACTCCTCCCAGAAGAAGGCGTTCGATGCGCCATGCAGGAAGGCGTAGGCTTCGTAAGGGTTCTGGAAAAAAGCCGGCTCGTGCGGATCGAGCCGCAGGCGACGCGTGGCTGGATCAAAAGCAAGGTAGGGCGGCTTCAATTCGGTCATGCCAGATCATTAGCGCGGCTTGCCAGTCTGGTGCCAGACCGTATGTTGGCCCTCCAGTGAGGTGAGCCGCCGAAGCGGTTGCGGAAGGACGGTTTTCATGAATGTGATCGTGGTCGGTGCAGGCATTGCCGGGCTATCCACGGCGTGGTCACTGGTCAGGGCCGGGCACCTCGTCTCGATCGTCGAGCAGGGACCGATCCCCAATCCGCTTGCCGCGTCGGGCGACCATCATCGCATCATCCGCCGCGCCTACCGGGCCGGAACGGGCTACGGCCGGCTGATCACCGAAGCCTATGAAGCCTGGGATGAGATGTGGGCCGATCTCGGCGAAAGCCATCTCGATCCGCGCGGCTTCATCTGCATTTCGCGCCAGCCGGGAGATGAGGCCGAGGAATACCGAGAAGGCATGGAAGCCGGGAACTACCCGTTCGAATTGTTCGAGCCGGATGCCGCGGTCGAACGCTGGCCGTTCCTGCAGCCTGGTTCATTCCGCTATGCGTATTTTTCGCCGGACGGCGGCGCGCTGCACTGCCGCAAGATCGCCGCCGGCCTCGCCAGGTGGCTGCGCGCGAACGGCGCCAATGTCTACGAGAACAGCAAGGTGGTCGAGATCGACGCCGAGGCCGGGCATATCGTGCTGGCAGGCGGCGAAACGATGCAGGCCGACCGGATCGTCGTCGCTGCCGGCGCCTGGGTGCTGAAACTGTTCCCGGAGCTGGACGGCGAGCTGAAAACCTGGCGCACCGCGCTCGCCTATGTCGAACCGCCGGCGGATCTGCAGGCAGCCTGGCAGGCAGCGCCGGTTGTCCTCGACATTGGCGGCACTGTCGACGGCTACGCCATCCCGCCGACAGGCGGCGCCGGCATGAAATTCGGCTCGGGCCTGCACAGGGTGCCGACCAGCGATGCAGACTGGAACCGTCAGCCGGTACCGGGCGAGGGTGAGGCGATCCGCAACCTGTTTTCGCCGCCGATCGCTCGTATCGAGGAGTACAAGGTCACCGAAGTGGTCACCTGCGCCTACACATTCACCGCCGACGAGAAGTTCCTGGCCCACCGGAAAGGCAGATGCCTGATCGTCTCGGCCTGCTCCGGCCACGGCTACAAGTTCGGCGCGGCGGTCGGCAGAAGGGTTGCGGCCTGCGTCGGCAGTGGCGATGTCGGCGGCCTGAAGAAATGGCTCAGGGCGGAGGTGGCCTGAGCGCTAATACTGGCAATGCCTCGGAATATGCACGCGGCGCCAGCTGGATGAGCCCTCCCTGACCACCACGCGGCGGGCCACTGTCTGATAAGACGCCGGAATGTCGATGATGCGCCGTTGCTCCGGCCGCACCAGAACCTCTTCGGCGACGCTCTCGTATTCGGCGGGGAGGACAACGCGCCGCCGGCGTTCCGGCTCAACCACGACGATCTCGGCCACGCGTTCATAGCGCGCCTTGTGCCTGACCTTGCACAGCACCTGGCGGCCATCGATGATGCGCCATTCCCAGGAATAGCCGCCGTCATCGACCCTCACGGACCGGTAGATGGTGCGGGTGATGGCGGGCACGATCTCGTAGCTGACGCGCGCCGGCGCGATCTGCACCACGCGCTCGCGCGTCCCGTAGATCGGCGCTTCATACTGCACCTGCTGGCCGGCTGGGCTGACGAGCACGTCCTCGTAGACGGTGTCGTAGAAGGCCGGCCGATTGACCTGCTCGTAGCATTCGACCGCGCGTCCGCCGGCCGCCGTTTCCGACATTGTGCCGAGCATGGTCAGGCCGGCAATGGCGAAGGAAGAAGCTTTCCTGGTCATGGAACTCCCCCTGTTTGGACCGCATGAAGCGGGTTCAACGTTGAACTGTAGGGAAAGCCATGTCGTGGAAAAGGCGATTCATCAAACTTCGTTAATTCGACTACCTGAGTCCGACAGACAAATTCTTGCTGCCAATTAAGCATCCGCTAACAATCAACGAATAACATTTGACGTATTCGAGTTGATTGACTTGGTCGCTGGTCAGGAACGTCGTGGGGGGACGTAGCTGGCCATCCGGTGTCGCATGCGATCCCGTGTTTTCCGCATATCTCGTCCTGCAATAATCCTTTCAGTAAATGTGACGTTGCCCTTGGATCCTCCACCCAGGCTGCAAGTCGTACCTGTGGCGGCGTTCCTTTGCGAGCGCCGGGCAAATGGAGGCCGACATGCCCGCAGAACTTGTTCCGAAATCCGTTGTGCAACTGCCGGCACCGACGGCTTCCACCGCAAGCCATGAACTCACCGACCTTTGCCTGGCACTCTGGGCCAGAATGGGATTGTCCTGGAAGCCTGCCGTCGAATGGTTCCCACGCGTGGTCGTTCTGCATTCGGCGATCTACCGCACGATGTTCGACTCCTCGTCGGAAGGGGACATCGATGCCGTTCTTCTGGCCGATGAGCGGCGTAACTCGCCGCTGGACAACCTGCGTGACCACATTCCGCTGGCGATGGTGCCTGTCATCGATCTGGGCGGCCGTGCCGGCCGGTTCGCGGATGTACATTTCGATCTGATGCAGCAAACGACTTGGGCGGAGACGGCAAAATGCATTCTCGATTTTCGCCGCCGCCGCGAACAGCTTGCCGCGCACATCCGTTCGACAAATACGCCCGAAACGCGCTTTCTTGCGCATGCCTTCGTCGCCGGCAGAAGCATCGAAGCCAAGCGCTATCCGATGACGTCGGCCTCCATAAGCTATCCGGGCTTTCCGTCGGCGGCCAAGACGATCCCGATCGCCGAAGATCTCTCCCATCGCGGACTTCTGCTTAAGACCTTCTTCGACCGCGTGCATGAGTGCGGCGCCTGCGGGTCGCGGCGGCTTACCGTTCGCGAGGAATGTCCCTCCTGCCGTTCGGCCGATATGTTCGAGGCCGAGCTTATTCATCATTATCGTTGCGCCGCTCTTCGTCCTGAAGGCGATTTTCGGCAGGGAAGCGCACTGGTCTGCCCCAAATGCAGCCAGCAATTGCGTCACTATGGAAAGGACTATGACAAGCCCGGCCACTCGCAAATCTGCAGGAGGTGCAAGGATTCGACATCGGAGCCGGCTGTTGGATTCGTCTGCCAGGATTGTGATGCGCGGGCTGATGGCGACAGCGTTAAACGTATCGACTTTTTTTCCTACGCACTCACGGATCAGGCGCTGTCTCTGCTCACCAGTCCGGAGAAAAAGCTGCCAACGTCCTTGTTGGGGTTGCCGCCATCCCTGGTTCAGGAACTCGACCGCGCACGCATGACCGGAGCGAAGGGCCCGCCGTTGGCGGTCACGGAATTGCGTTACGGAGCACGAGATTCGCTCATAAAATCAAAGGGCCAGGACGTGTTTGAGAAACTGCGCCGTCTCTTCATCGAAAACCTGAGCAATTACCTTGCGGAGACAGGATCGGTGCACAAAGGCGCCGCCGCCGACTATTTCATCATGACGGCGAAGGGCGACGAGACATTGTCGGAGCAGATATCGGCAATGCTTTCAATCTGCGAGGCGTCTTTGGGCGAAAAGCTTGACCCTCGCCCTCGGGTGGCGACCAAAACGGGGCAAGCCTCGCGTTGAATGATCTCGAACTCGGATTTGCATTCCTGCTAGCTCAATCGACGGCGAGCCTGGCCTCCGTTTTCTGGTACACGCTGGTCTTTGAGTTCCCCCGTTACATCATTCCGTTCGTCGCGGCCGCTGTGACCATGCGTTCGCGTGATGCCGCGGGTTCGATTGAGCATGAGCGACCATTACGGCCCAATGTAAGCATCATTCTGGTTGGCCATAATGAGGCTGAGTCCATCGAAACCTGCGTCCGCTCGTTGCGGGAACAGTCTTTCAATGACTTCGAAGTTGTCATTGTCAGTGATGGTTCGACCGATCGGATGAGCAGGGTCTCGCAAGCTCTGGTCAAGAGAGGTTATGCCTCGCGCATCATTTCGACGGATCTGAGGGGCGGCAAGGCGAGCGGGATCAATCTGGCGTGCCGCGTAGCCAAAGGCGACATACTGATCAATGTCGATTGCGACTGTTCGTTTGATCGGTACGCGATCGAAAATATTCTCGGCCCCTTTTCGGATCCAGCGGTTGGAGCGGCATGCGGCGATATTGCACCGCGCAACGGCCACGCGAGTATCGTCGCCCAGTTTCAGGAGATCGAATATTTGCAGTCGATTTCGGTCGGAAAGCGTATTGCTGGAGCTCTCGATCAGGTCGTTTGCATTTCGGGAGCGTTCAGCGCCTTCAGGCGCAAAGCCCTTTTGGGGGTTGGGGGGTTCGACGTAGGCGGTGGCGAGGATCTGGATGTCACGCTGAGATTGCGACGGGCGGGCTGGCGCATGGCCTATGTACCGGATGCGATCTGCTATACGGACGTCCCGATAACCGCATACCAATATATCCGCCAGCGATTGCGCTGGGAACGCGATGCCATTTGGCTACGCTTTCGCAAACACTACCGCCTGTTTCGTGTCTCGGACTCGGGTTTCCGGCTTCCGGAGGCCCTACACCAATGGGATTTCCTCCTTTTCAACGTCGTTGGTGCCGCGATATTCCCGCTCTATCTCGTCTGGCTTGCCCTCCAGTACGGCTCTTTCACGCCCGCGATCCTCATCGGCATGCAGTGCGGCCTCCTGGTTCTCGACGTGTTTGTGCTGGCGCTGGCCAGTTGGACCACCGAGCGGCAGGGGTTCTGGCGAAGCATATGGTTCCTGCCCGGCTACTCCCTGTTCATGACCTATGTGATGAGACCCGTTCGATTGATCGCCTATATCGATGAATGGGTGTTCTCAGGTTCACATCGCGACAACTACACGCCGATCAAAGTTCGGCTAGAGCGGCCCTGGTAGAGAACGAGCTTCAGATGAAATACATTCGAAAACACGTCCGAGTGGACAATCTGGGAAAACAGCAGCGCGCGAGTGTGGGAAATTGGGATCGCATCGTTTACCTCGCTCTCCTCGGTTTGTTTTCCTCTTCGATCGTCTACTACCTCATTGGTGATGCGGTCGTCTTGTCAGCGGACGGTATTGTCCTGAAGGATCGGTATGCCGTCGATGCCGCCTATCCGGCCAAGGTAACGCATGTCTTTGTCAAGGCGGGAGACAAGGTCGAGCCCGGTACATTGCTCGTCGAGCTTCAATCGTTCGACATGGTCAAGGAGATCGCGGAGCTGCTGTTGCGACAGGGTGAACTCGCCGTTCGCGAGGGCCAGCTCCACAGCCGACACGAAGCGATCCAGTCCGTGATGCCGCTGGCCGAGCGGACAGCGCGTGAAACCAGGACGACACTTGCGAGAATCGACACCATCGTCACGGCAGGCATCGTCTCGACTTCGACGAAGGACGAAGCCGTTCGTGGCAGCTTCCAGGCCGCCGAACATCTGGCTGATCTGACCGGTCAATTGCAAGCGACCAAATCCGAACTCGCCCTGGTGGCGCAATTCCGTGCGAGATCGGGCGGGGCTATGGATGAGGTAAAGGCCATATATGACGGCGGAAACATCCGCTCGGTCACGGAGGGGGTCGTTGGCGCGAAGGTGCCGGTCCCTGGCCAGGTGCTGCGGTTCGGCGATCCGCTTCTACAGATCGACGGCGGCAAGTCCTACGTCCTCGCCTATCTGCCGGACAACTATCTGTTTTCGCTGCGCGAAGGAATGGCGGTCGACGTGGGTAACGGAACCGAGCGTGCAAGAGGAACAGTCGAAAAGATTCTGTCGGTCGCCGACGCGTTGCCGGACGAGTTTCAGAACATGTTCCGGCCCCGCGACAGGTCAAGGCTGATCCGTATCGCACTCGATGAGGCGAATTCCTTCGCGGTCTCGCAAAAAGTATCAGTGAGTGGTTGCGCGTTCGGCTTCTGTTGGGCCAGGTAATGCCTGCTTAATCCTGCGGAGGCAGCTACTTAGCCGTCCCGGGAACGCAGTCAATCTTCCTCGCCCGATACGACGTTCCAGGCCCTTCGCGTTGCGAGCAACGCCAGTGCCACCATGGCCGCGCGAAACCGTGGGATCAAAGAGGTGAAGTCAATCCACCAGGATCCGTGCCGCGTCCTCCGGGCACCGTCCGGCAAGCTTGATTCGTTTTAACCAAGTGGCTAGGAGAGGCGGCCTTGCGCTAGGGTGAGCCGGCATCCTATTTACACAATAACGATCCAGAACCGATTCTGCCCGATTGCAAATCTCCGGCGCCGGAATCCCATCCTCAAAAAGGGATAGTCCATGAAGAACCCCGTCGAAACCTACATGAACCTCGTTCCGATGGTGGTCGAACAGACCAATCGCGGCGAGCGGGCCTACGACATTTTCTCGCGGCTCCTCAAGGAGCGCATCATTTTCATCACCGGCCCGGTCGAGGATGGCATGGCGACGCTGGTCTGCGCGCAGCTGCTGTTCCTCGAGGCGGAGAATCCGAAGAAGGAAATCAACCTCTATATCAACTCGCCCGGCGGCGTCGTCACCTCCGGCATGGCGATCTACGACACCATGCAGTTCATCAAGCCTGCGGTGTCGACGCTCTGCATCGGTCAGGCCGCCTCGATGGGCTCGCTGCTCTTGACGGCGGGCCACAAGGACATGCGCTTTGCCACGCCGAACGCCCGCATCATGGTCCACCAGCCTTCCGGCGGCTTCCAGGGCCAGGCTTCCGACATCGAGCGCCATGCCCAGGACATCATCAAGCTGAAGCGCCGCCTCAACGAGGTTTACGTCAAGCACACCGGCAAGAGTTATGATGAGATTGAAAAAACGCTCGACCGTGACCATTTCATGACTGCCGACGAGGCCAGGGATTTCGGCCTCATCGACAAGGTCATTTCGTCACGTGAGCCGGTCGAAGGTATTGCCTTATAGGCCCGCGGTGGCAATGAGTGGCGGGATCACGCGCTTTTGGCGCAGCTTGCGGCATTTCGGCCACAATTGGCTGTTCCCTCGACGGGTGCAATTGCCTACGTTAAGGCTATGTTGATTTTCGACGGCTTAGCTTTGCGTGGGGTTGTTCGAATCATTGCCTCGTTTTCCGATTTGTGTTTCGTACGGAATGCGTTGCGGGAGCCGGGGCACTGGCGGCGGCGGATTCCCGCGATAGATTGAATATGCGCCCTTTCAACCAGACCATCGGCGGGCGGCCATGAAAGGACATGAAAATGAGCAAGGTCGGCAACAACAGCGGTGATTCCAAGAACACGCTTTATTGCTCGTTTTGCGGTAAAAGCCAGCACGAAGTGCGCAAGCTGATCGCCGGGCCGACGGTGTTCATCTGCGACGAATGCGTCGAACTGTGCATGGACATCATCCGCGAGGAGAACAAGACCTCGATGGTGAAGTCGCGCGAGGGCGTGCCGACCCCGCAGGAAATCCTCAAGGTTCTCGACGACTACGTCATCGGCCAGCCTTACGCCAAGCGCGTGCTGTCGGTGGCCGTCCACAACCACTACAAGCGCCTCGCCCATGCCGGCAAGAACAACGACGTCGAGCTGGCGAAGTCGAACATCCTGCTGATCGGCCCGACCGGCTGCGGCAAGACGTTGCTGGCGCAGACGCTGGCCCGCATCATCGACGTCCCCTTCACCATGGCCGACGCGACGACGTTGACCGAGGCCGGCTATGTCGGCGAGGACGTCGAAAACATCATCCTGAAGCTGTTGCAGTCGGCCGACTACAATGTCGAGCGCGCCCAGCGCGGCATCGTCTATATCGACGAGATCGACAAGATCTCGCGCAAGTCGGACAATCCCTCGATTACCCGCGACGTCTCGGGCGAGGGCGTGCAGCAGGCACTTTTGAAGATTATGGAAGGCACCGTCGCCTCCGTGCCGCCGCAGGGCGGCAGGAAGCATCCGCAGCAGGAATTCCTGCAGGTCGATACCGCCAACATCCTGTTCATCTGCGGCGGCGCTTTCGCCGGCCTGGACAAGATCATCTCCGATCGCGGCAGGAAGACCTCGATCGGATTCGGCGCCATCGTCGCTTCGCCCGAGGATCGCCGCACCGGCGATGTTTTCCGCCTGGTCGAGCCTGAGGATCTGTTGAAGTTCGGCCTCATTCCCGAGTTCGTCGGCCGTCTGCCTGTCCTGGCGACGCTGGAGGATCTCGACGAGCCGGCGCTGATCCAGATCCTGACCGAGCCGAAGAACGCGCTGGTCAAGCAGTATCAGCGGCTGTTCGAGATGGAGAATGTCGACCTGACCTTCCATGAGAACGCGCTGTCGGCGATCGCCAAACGCGCCATCGAGCGCAAGACCGGCGCACGCGGCCTGCGTTCGATCATGGAAGCGATCCTGCTCGACACCATGTTCGAGCTGCCGGCACTGGAAGGCGTGCGCGAAGTGGTTATTTCGGAAGAGGTGGTGTCAGGCAACGCCAGGCCGCTCTACATCTATTCCGAGCAGAAGGAAAAGAAGGGCAACGTCAGCGCCTGACGTGAGCCGGCAATGGATTTTTCTGAAACGGCGCCGCAGGGCGCCGTTTTGCTGTCGCACACCGCGTACGGCGCCGCGTAATGGCTGCGGATTGGAGGACGGACCGTGTTGACCCTTGATCTTTACCCCCTGTGCCTCCAACTAAAGGCGGAAGGCCGTGGTGCCGAATTCTGTGCTGTAAAACTCCCGTCACAAACGGTGGTAGGCGGAACGATCCCCGGTCGTTAATATGAGATTCGCGGTTGGCCGATTGGCGGCCGCGACATGAAAGGTTGGACAATGGCCAAATTATCCAAGGCTCCCAGCGACGGCGTCTTCGCAGTCCTCCCACTGCGCGACATCGTGGTGTTCCCGCACATGATCGTTCCGCTCTTCGTCGGGCGTGAAAAGTCGATCAAGGCGCTGGAAGAAGTGATGGGTCAGGAAAAGCAGATCCTGCTCGCGACCCAGATGAATGCCGCCGACGACGATCCGGAGCCCGATGCCATCTTTGACATCGGTACGCTCGCCAATGTGCTGCAATTGCTGAAACTGCCGGACGGCACCGTGAAGGTGCTGGTCGAAGGTGCCTCGCGCGCGAAAATCGTCGCGTTCACCGACCGTCCCGACTTCCATGAGGCCCGTGCTGCGGCGCTGGTCGAACCGGAGGAGGAAGAGGTCGAGGTCGAGGCGCTGGCACGTTCCGTGGTCACCGACTTCGAGAACTACGTCAAGCTGAACAAGAAGATCTCGCCCGAAGTGGTGGGTGCCGCCAGTCAGATCGACGACTATTCCAAGCTCGCCGACACGGTCGCCTCGCATCTTGCCATCAAGATCCCCGAGAAGCAGGAGATGCTCGCCACGCTGTCCGTCAAGGAACGGCTGGAAAAGGCGATGGGCTTCATGGAAGCCGAAATCTCGGTGCTCCAGGTGGAGAAGCGCATCCGCTCGCGTGTCAAGCGCCAGATGGAGAAGACGCAGCGCGAATACTACCTCAACGAGCAGATGAAGGCGATCCAGAAGGAACTCGGCGAGGGTGAGGACGGCCGCGACGAGGCCGCCGAGATCGAGGCGCGGATCAAGAAGACCAAGCTCTCCAAGGAGGCCCGCGAAAAGGCGGAAGCCGAGCTGAAGAAGCTGCGGACGATGTCGCCGATGTCGGCTGAATCGACCGTCGTGCGCAACTATCTCGACTGGCTGCTGTCGATCCCGTGGGGCAGGAACTCCAAGGTCAAGCAGGACCTGGCCTTTGCCCAGAATGTGCTCGATACCGATCATTTCGGCCTCGACAAGGTCAAGGACCGCATCGTCGAATACCTCGCTGTGCAGAGCCGCCAGAAGAAGCTGAAGGGGCCGATCCTGTGCCTCGTCGGACCTCCCGGCGTGGGCAAGACCTCGCTCGGCAAGTCGATCGCCAAGGCGACCGGCCGTGAGTTCATCCGCATGGCGCTGGGCGGCGTGCGCGACGAGGCCGAGATCCGTGGTCACCGCCGCACCTACATCGGCTCGATGCCCGGCAAGGTCATCCAGTCGATGAAGAAGGCGAAGAAATCCAACCCGCTCTTCCTGCTCGACGAGATCGACAAGATGGGCCAGGATTTCCGCGGCGATCCGTCATCGGCTTTGCTCGAGGTGCTCGATCCCGAGCAGAACTCGACGTTCATGGACCATTACCTCGAGGTCGAATACGACCTGTCGAGCGTGATGTTCGTGACGACGGCGAACACGCTGAACATCCCTGCGCCCTTGATGGACCGCATGGAGATCATCCGTATCGCCGGCTACACCGAGGACGAGAAGATCGAGATCGCCAAGCGTCACCTGATGCCCAAGGTGATCCGCGACCACGCGTTGCAACCGAAGGAGTTCTCCGTCGGCGAGGACGCGATCCGCGGCATCATCCAGACCTACACCCGTGAAGCGGGCGTCAGGAGCCTGGAGCGCGAGCTGATGAAGCTCGGGCGCAAGGCGGTGACCGAGATCCTGAAGACGAAGAAGAAGACGATCAACATCACGGCGGACAATCTTGCCGATTACCTTGGTGTTCCGCGCTTCCGCTTCGGCCAGGTCGAGAGCGACGATCAGGTCGGCGTGGTCACCGGGCTCGCCTGGACGGAAGTCGGCGGCGAGCTGTTGACGGTGGAAGGCGTCATGATGCCCGGCAAAGGCCGCATGACCGTGACCGGCAATCTGCGCGATGTGATGAAGGAATCGATCTCTGCGGCGGCCTCTTACGTCCGCTCGCGGGCCATCGATTTCGGCGTCGAGCCGCCACTGTTCGACAAGCGCGATATCCACGTCCACGTGCCAGAGGGTGCAACCCCGAAGGACGGACCGTCGGCTGGCGTGGCGATGGCGACGGCGATCGTCTCGGTGCTGACCGGTATCCCGGTCAGGGCCGATGTGGCGATGACCGGCGAGATCACGCTGCGCGGCAGGGTGCTGCCGATCGGCGGCCTTAAGGAAAAGCTGCTTGCCGCACTTCGCGGCGGCATCAAGAAGGTGCTGATCCCGGAAGAGAACGCCAAGGATCTGGCGGAGATTCCGGAGAACGTGAAGAGCGGCATGGAGATCATTCCGGTCTCACGGGTTGGCGAAGTGTTGCGCCATGCGCTGGTGCGCATGCCGGAACCGATCCAGTGGGTCGAACCCGTCAATGCGCCGGCCGTGGTCGATGTCGGAGACGAGGCTGGTAAATCGCTGGCGCATTAGTGCTTGCTAAAGTTGCAATGCACAAAGAGAGAGCCGGGCCTTGAGCCCGGCTTTTTCATGTGAAGAACCGCGGATTTCCGGGCTTTTTTCGACTTTCCTGGCGCTTTTCGACTTGGTTGCCGGAGCGCTTCTTTCTAAAGTCCGTTTCCTGCCGGATGAGTCGAGTGTTCCGGTTTTCTCATGGAAGGGAATTTTTATGAACAAGAACGAACTGGTGTCCGCTGTCGCCGATGCCGCGAGTATTTCGAAGGGTGACG
The DNA here is from genome assembly GCF_040318335.1 of Mesorhizobium sp. M1182. Lineage (NCBI taxonomy): Bacteria > Pseudomonadati > Pseudomonadota > Alphaproteobacteria > Hyphomicrobiales > Phyllobacteriaceae > Mesorhizobium > Mesorhizobium sp. M1182. Next base: position 152,785 of record NZ_JAMYMD010000004.1, on the reverse strand, counting down.
CGCAGTCGGCGGTTGATGCGGTGTTTTCCGTGATCACCGGCGAACTGAAAAAGGGCGGCGATGTCCGGCTTGTCGGCTTCGGAAATTTCACCGTGTCAAAACGCGCCGCGTCGACCGGCCGCAATCCGCAGACCGGTGCGGAAGTGAAGATCCCGGCGCGCACCGTGCCGAAGTTCTCGGCCGGCAAGGGCCTCAAGGACGCGGTCAACTAGGCGCCTCCTTAAGTCTTTCAGAGAAAAGAAAAGCCGGCATATCCGGTTTTTCTTTTCTGTTGGAAAAGGCGGCGCTATGCCGTCGGCGCGTCGGTGCGCATCAAGCCTTCTTTCTTGAGATCGGTCCACAGCGCCGATGGCAGCTTTGCGTCGAGCAGGGAGCGATTGCTTTCGACTTCGCCCGGCCGCTGACCGCCGGGGATTACCGAGACGACGGAAGGATGCAGCAGCGGGAACTGCAGCGCCGCCTCGATCAGGCGCACGCCGTGGCGTTTGCAGACGGCCTCGATGCGGGTGACGCGGTCGATGATGTCCTGCGGCGCCTCCGAATAATTGTAGTAGGCGCCGGGGTTCGGCCCGGTTGCCAGGATGCCGGAATTGTAAGGCCCGCCGAGAACGATGCCGATGCCGCGTTGCTGGCATAGCGGCAGGAAAGACTGCAGCGCTTCCTGCTCCAGCAGCGTGTAACGCCCGGCAAGCAGGAACAGATCGAAATCGCCGCGCTCGGCCAGCGTCTGGGCAATCTGCCACTCGTTGATGCCGCCGCCGAAAGCCTTGATCACGCCCTGGTCGCGCAATGCCAGCAATCCGTAGTAGCCGGAGCTCATGAATTCCTGGATGCGCTGGTCCGAGGCTTCCTTGCTGCCATGGGTGAAGATGTCGACATCGTGGACGAAGAGGATGTCGATGCGGTCGACGCCGAGCCGTTCCAGCGAGGCTTCGAAGGAGCGCATGACGCCGTCATAGCTGTAATCGTAGACCTCTCGGCGCGATGGGGTGTCGAAGAATTTGCCGATGCCGGTGCGCTGTTCCGGCGGGCAGGCGCGCATTATGCGCCCGACTTTGCTGGACAGCACGTAGTCGTCGCGCTTCTTCGAACGCAGGAACGGATTGAGCCGCGTTTCGGCTAGGCCTAGCCCATAAAGCGGCGCGGTGTCGAAGTAGCGGCAGCCGACCCGCCATGCCGCCTCCAGCGTAGCATTGGCATCCTCGTCGGAGACGGCGCGGTAAAGATTGCCGAGCGGTGCGGTGCCGAAGCCGAGCTCGGTGAAGGTGATGCCGCCATTGCCGATGCGGTCGAAATGCCGTGTCTTCATATGTCGTCGTTTCCTCATTCACGATTTGCCGTGACACTATCACGGCTGTAGCGCATCAAAAGCACTGCGTGTCGTTGGACACCGATTTTCGCGGTGATAGCATGAATGAAAACAAGCTGTTCGGGGCAAAGGTGACTAAGATATTCAAATGGTTCTCCGGCACCTGCAGGCTGGTGCAAATGTCATGACAGACGCCGGCGAAAACCTGTTTGGGATTGCGCTGAACGAGCTTGGCACCGTGCTGGAGCGTATCGACGCAAGCCGCATCGACGCCGCTTGCGCCATCTTGGCCGGTGCGAAAAAGATCGTCACCTATGGCTGCGGCCGCGAGGCGCTGCAGGTCAAGGGTTTTGCCATGCGGCTCTATCATCTCGGTCTGCCGGTGTCGGTCGTCGGCGACATGACCACGCCGCCGCTGGGCGCGGGCGATGTCTTCCTCGCCAGTTCCGGCCCGGGTGAGACGTCGACGGTGCTGACCTTGATGCAGGTCGCGCGCGAGGCCGGTGCCACAGTCCTGCTGCTCACCGCGCAAGCCGACAGCACTGCCGCAAAGCTGGCCGACTTCACATTGCTTATCCCGGCTCAGACCATGGCCGACGACCAGGGTCCCGAAAAGACATCCGTCCTGCCGATGGGCTCGGTTTTCGAAGGCGTGCTGTTCGTCCTCTTCGAAGTGATGGTGCTGAAGCTCAGGGATCTGACCGGCGTCTCGCCGGGAGCGATGCGCGCCCGCCACACCAATATGGAGTAGGTGTCATGCGCTACGAATTGATGCTGCCGCATCAGATACGCAAGGTGATCGCCGAAAACTGGCCGGTCGTGTTGCCGCTGGGTGTGCTTGAATATCACGGCGAGCACATGGCCGTCGGCATGGACACGCTGGCGGTGGTCAAGAGCCTGGAACTGTTCGAAAAAGAAGCCGAGATCGTCATTCTGCCGCCCTTCTATTACGGCGCGGCGAGCTATGCTGTTGCAGCACCGGAGGGCAGTGGTTCGCTGCAGGTCGGCGGCAATGTGCTGGCGCCATTTGCGGAAGAACTGTTCTATAGCCTGCTGCGCATCGGCTTCCGCAACATCCACGCCATCATTCACCACCAGACCGAAAATTTTGCCGCCGGCATGCCAACCGATCTCGCCTTCAAGGCCGCCGGCCGGCAGGCGATCTTCCGCTTCCTGGAGAAAGAACGTGGCGAAGGCTGGTGGGGCTCTGCGGCGATGGCCGACTATTATGCCGAGCACGCCGAGGGCAGCAATTTCTTCAACTGGGTGCAGGTGCATCCCCTAATGCCGGCTTCAATGCACAGCCGGTACCCGTTCGACCATGCCGGCACCGGCGAGACGTCGCTGATGCTGGCGCTGTACCCGGAAGCGGTGGATTCCGGCCGCTTCGCCGACAACACCGGCTGGTACACGGCAAGTGCGCCCGAAGCCTCGGCGGAATTGGGGCAAAAAGGGGTTGCCATGATCCTCGAGCATTTGCGGGCAACGCTTTCGGGTTAGCGCTTTTCCCTTCTCCCACAACAAGGGGAGAAGAGAGAGCCGGCGCAGTTATTTCACCGCGCCCGCTGTCATGCCCATGATCAGGTAACGCTCGAGCGCGATGCCGATGACGGCGAGCGGTGTGATGGCGGCGGTGGCAAGCGCCGCCATCGACCACCAGTTGATGCCTTGTGAGCCGGTCTGGCTGGCCACCATGACAGGAATGGTCTTTGCGTCGGTCGAGGTCAAAAGCGCGGCGAAGAAATACTCGTTCCAGCACAGCACCATCGCCAGGATGAAGGCGGCGACCATGCCCGGCAGCGCGATCGGCATGACGATGCGCAAGAAGGCGCCCCAGATCGACAGGCCATCGACGAGTGCTGCCTCCTCCAGCTCCACCGGGATGGAGTTGAACTGGTCGCGCATGATCCAGATGACGATCGGCAGCACCATCAGCGTATAGAGCAGGATCAGCCCGACGCGTGTGTCGAGCAGGCCGACCTCCCGGTAAAGCACGAGGAAGGGCAAGGCCAAAACCACCGGCGGCAGGATCAGCTGAGACAGGAAGAAGAAGGAAATATCCTCGTTCCTGAACCAGGCAAACTTGTAACGATAGCGGGTCAGCCCGTAGGCGGCGAGGCTGCCGATGACGATGGCGAGGGTCGACGCACCGACCGAAGTGATGACCGAATTCATGAAACGCTTGATGAATTCGTCGCGCACCGTCGACGTCCGAAAGATCGAGTCCGGCGACAGGCCGAGCGAACGCCAGCCCTTCCAGTCGGGCCGGAAGTCGACGAACGGGATCAGATGGCCCTGGGTGACGTCGACCGCGGTCTTGAACGAAGTGGTTATTGTCCAATAGATCGGGAACAGGCAGATGAAGGCCCAGAAGATGAGCGCGCCGTAGATGAAGACGCGGTTGGCGACGAAGCTCGCCGGCGAGCGAATTTCGGAAGCGGCATAGTCGGTGGTCTGAACGCTCATCTTGCCGGCCCGATCAGTTGACGTTGCGCACGAAGCGGCTGGCGAACTTCAGCAGCCAGGTCACGAACACGATGATGATGATCAAATAGGCCATCGCCAGCATCGTGCCGTAGCCGACGTTCGAACGGTCGCGATATTCGCGGTAGATGAAACTGGACACCGAATCGGTCGCGCCGCCCGGCCCGCCGGAGGTGACGGTGATGATGATATCGGCGAGCTTCAGCTTGAAGATGATGCGCAGGATGACCGCTGTCACCGACACCGGCAGCATCAGCGGGAAGGTGACCTGCCAGAAGGTCTGCCAGGCAGTGGCGCCATCGACACGCGCTGCCTCGAGCACCTCGCGCGACATCGCCTGCAGGCCGGCGAGCAGCATGATCATCATGAACGGGATGAACGTCCACGCGTCGAGCACCATGATCGAGATGCGGGCGGTGATCGGGTTGGAGAAGAAGGCCGGGTTTTCCCAGCCGAGATGCCGTGCCAGTGTCGCGGCCGGCCCGAAGCGGTATTCCATCAGCGACTTGCCGATCATCCACGACACCGCCACCGGCGACAGCATCAGCGGCATGAGAAACACGACGCGGAAGAATTTTCGTGCCCTAATCTGCGCGTTGAGCAGCAGCGCCAGGCCGAAGGCGATGACATATTCGACGAACACCGCCAGCACGTAGAGCACCATGTTGAACAGCGCATTGCGATAATAGGCGTCGTTCAGCATCTGCCAGAAATTGTCGAGCCCGTTGAACTGCCGTCCGCTGAAGGAACTGAGGTTCCAGTCGGTCAGCGCGATGTAGAAGCCGAACAGCGTCGGGAAGATCACCATGGCAATGGTAAACAGCAGCGCCGGCAGCAGGAACAGAGCGCGCTGGCCGTCCTCGCCGCGCGTCAGCACCTGGCCGATGCCGAGCGCGACACCCCACAGCACGTAGGCGTAGACCACCGGCCGCCAGGTGTCGAAGCCGATAGTGTCGACCTCGCTCTTGTAGAGGATTTGCAGCGCGATCACCGCCAGAAGGCCGAGCGTCGCAGCAGCCATCAGCGCCCAGCCAAGCCGTTTGCGGCTCCGCGGAATCAGGTCGGATGGCACGGCGCCTGCCGGCCATTCACTTGTCGACAAAGTCTGGTCAGCCAGGGTCCGGTCAGCCACGCGTCTTGCCTGTTCACAGGAGGCTCGATGACCGGCCGAGCCGATCGAGGCCGGGCCGGTAAAGCGGATGTCCGGCGGCTGTGCGCCGCCGGACCAGGTTTCACGATCTCAGCCTACATGCCGAGCGATGCCTTGTAGAGCTTGACCTGTTTGTCGCGGCCGATCTGGTCGGTCAGCTTCTCCCAGGCGGCTGCGATGGCGTCGGCGCCTTCCTGCGCCTTCATCTTGCCGGCAAAGGTGTTGGCCAAAATGTCCTCGGCGGCGCTGTAGTACTGGAAGATGCCGGGGATGCGCGGCTCGATCGCCGCGTTCGGATGGTTGTAGCTGTCGGCTTCCGACTTCAGATACGAGGTGATGAACGCCTCGTCGTAGCCCGCCGCCACCCATTCCGGAATGTTGAAATGCGAGTTGCGATAGGGCTGGAAACCCGACGGATAGGCCGCGCACCAGAGCGACAGGTCCTTGCCGCCGAGGTGGGCAGCGGCAGACCATGCCGCCTTCTTCTTCTTTTCGTCGCTGTCGACGCGGGCCATGACGTAAACGCCCCAGCCGAGATAGGCGCAGTTCGGCGCATGGTTCGGGCCGCTGGCGAGCTTGTCCCACTGGCCGGTCTTGGAGTTGTAGACATCGTCCGAGCCCGGCAGGATCGAGAAGCCGGTGATGTCGCCGACGACCGAGGAATCGTTGGTCTTGACGTTCGAACCGACGTCGCCCCACCAGGTAACCATCGAACCGGTGCCTGCCAGGAATTGCTGGAAGGCGGTGGTGTTCGGGTCGGCGTTGATCTGGTCGGCAGGTTCGGAGGGCAGGGCATCGATGACGTCTTGGATCGCCCGCACCCATGCCGGATTGTTGACGCGCGGCTTCATCGTGTCGGCATCGAACAGCCAGGCCTTGTCATCGGGATGCTTGGCGTAGGCGCTGGCGCGGCTGCCGAGGAAATAAAAGCCGAAACCGCCCCAGGGCTTGGGCGCATCGAGATAGCCAAAGACATCCTGGCCTTTCACCTGCTTGCCCTTGAGGAACTTCGTCACCGCCTGCACCTGCTGCCAGGTCTTCGGCACACCCCATTCGCCTTCTCCGCCGCCGTCCTTCCAGGCCTTGGCGAGGTCGGCATCGGCAAACACGTCGGTGCGGTAGTTGAAATTATGTGCGTCGCCGTCAACGGTCACGCGATATTGCTTGCCGTCCCATGTGCCCACCGGCGGCTGCAGATAGGCCACGACATCCTTCATGTCGATCTGGTCCTTGACCCAGTCCGGCATCTCGGAGGTGAGACCCTTGCCGCAGACGTCGCCTTCGAACGGTGCCCCCATTTCGATGATGTCGAAATCGACGGTGCCGGTCGCGATCGACTGCTGCAGGCGGGCGTTGTAGTCAGCCTGCGCCAGGTCGATCCAGTTGATCTTGGCGCCGGTATAGGTCTCCCACGGCTTCAGGAAGCCGCGAAACAGCACATTGTGCAGGTTCTGGTTGTTGAGGCCCATGAAGGTGAGTTCGACACCGGCGAATTCGCCTTCCTTGACATTGGCCTTGGTGGCGCCAAGGCAAAGCTCGCCGACCTGCTGGAAGTCGGCATCGGTCGGCTGACCCTTGCCGACACCCGGAATCTGCAGGATCTGCGCACGCAGGTCGTCGGCGGCCGCAGCCGTGCGCGTCAGCGCACCAAGTCCGGCGCTTGAGGCCGCCGCGAGGGCGGCCATGCTGGCCGCTCCCTTCAGCACGTCGCGGCGGGTGGCCCCGGCGCGGACAAGTTGGTTATAAAGGCTGACTTTCATTTCGTTCCTCCCAGAAGGTCAATTGTGAATTGGTTCAGATGGTGGAGCGCCGATTATGTTCCCCAACGACAGCGACTCCGGTAAATAGCGGCCCGAATTCTCCCTCCCGCGACGCTTGGCATTCAGTGCCGGACAAGCGTACCGGTGCGCCCGGAACAGGGTCATAAGCCGGACACTGTCACTATTCGCACAACGAAGTGCGGTGTCAACGTGAATGGGTTTTTTATCTATAAGAGACTGACTTGCCCTCGCCGTTTGCGTTGGTTAGCTTCACGGCAACTGAAGGGGGAATGATGGCTCAAGTCGCGATCCGCAATGTGGCCAAGGCGTTCGGAACCGTCAAGGTTCTGCACGATGTCAGCGTCGACATCGCCGACGGGCAGTTCGTGGTGCTGGTCGGGCCTTCCGGCTGCGGCAAGTCCACGCTGCTGAGGATGGTGGCCGGGCTGGAAACGGTCTCCGGCGGCACCATCGCCATCGGCGAGCGCATCGTCAACCATCTGCCGCCGGCCAAGCGCGACATCGCCATGGTGTTCCAGAACTACGCGCTCTATCCGCACAAGACGGTCGAGCAGAACATGGCCTTTGCTCTCAAGCTGCGCAAAACCGACCCGGCGGTGGTCACTGAGCGGGTCAAGCGCGCCGCCGACATCCTCGACCTCAATCCCTACCTCAAGCGCTATCCGCGCCAGCTCTCTGGCGGCCAGCGCCAGCGCGTCGCCATGGGCCGCGCCATCGTGCGCAACCCGCAGGTGTTCCTCTTCGACGAGCCGCTCTCCAATCTCGACGCCAAGCTGCGTGTCCAGATGCGCACCGAGATCAAGGAACTGCACCAGCGGCTGAAGACCACCACCATCTACGTCACCCACGACCAGATCGAGGCGATGACCATGGCCGACAAGATCGTGGTGATGCGCGACGGTCGCATCGAACAGGTCGGCGCGCCGCTGGAATTATTCGACCGGCCGGCCAACCTGTTTGTCGCCGGCTTCATCGGCTCACCCTCGATGAACCTGCTCAAGGGCGTCGTGCGCAAGGGCGACAAGCCTGTCGTCGAGATCGCCGGGACGCCGTTCCCGATTGCGGCGACCAGTGCCGTCGAGGATGGCCGTAATGTCGTCTACGGCGTGCGGCCCGAGCATCTCGAAATCCATCCCGATGGTGTTCCGGCGAAGATTTCGGTGGTCGAGCCGACCGGTTCCGAGACTTTGGTGTTCCTGCGCTTCGGCGAGGGCGAGATGGTGGCGCTGTTCCGTGAGCGCCACGACTTCAAGCCGGGCGACACACTGCACCTGAAACCGCGGCTCGACCAGGTGCATCTCTTCGACGCAGAGACCGGCAAGCGTCTCTGATTTCGCCCCAGCAAACTTCGCGAGGAATACCATGCTCAAAGGAATCAATCCGCTGCTCAATGCCGATGTGCTGCAGGCGCTGCGGGCGATGGGCCACGGTGACGATCTGATTATCGCCGACACCAATTTCCCGTCCGATTCGGTGGCGCGCCAGACCGTGCTTGGCCGGCTGCTGCGCATCGATGCGTCGGCGGCCGACGTGGTCAAGGCGGTACTGTCGCTCTATCCGCTGGACACCTTCGTCGACGATGCCGCCGCGCGCATGGAGATCGTCGGCAAGCCGGACGACATTCCCGCCGTGCAGAAGGAAGTGCAAAAAGAGATCGATGCCGCCGAGGGCAAGGCCTGGCCGATGATCTCGGTCGAGCGCTACGCCTTCTACGAACGCGCCAAGAAGGCCTATTGCGTCATCCAGACCGGCGAGCGCCGCTTCTATGGCTGTTTTGCGTTCCGCAAGGGCGTCGTGCCACCGGATGCGGAGTAGCGGGATGCCGGCGAATCCGATCGTCATGAAGCCGGTTGTCATATTGGGCGTCTTCGTCGCCGATACGGCCTACCGCGCCGCCCGCCAGCCGCGCATGGGCGAGACGATCCTGGGCACGTCCTTCACGCTCGGCCCCGGCGGCAAGGGCTCGAACCAGGCGGTGGCGGCCGGCCGGCTCGGCGCCGACGTCACCTTCCTTACCCGCCTCGGCGTCGACCCCTTTGCCGATATGGCGAGACAGACCTGGTCGCACGCCGGCGTGAAGAGCGCCGTCATCGACACACCGGAAAGCTACACCGGTGCCGCCTATATCTTCATCGAGGAGACGAGCGGCAACAACGCGATCATCGTCAGTCCGGGTGCGGCGATGCTGATCTCGCCCGCCGATATCGAGGCAAATGCCGGCCTGATCCGCGCGGCCGGCGTTTTCGTCACCCAGCTCGAACAGCCGATCGAGGCGGCGCTGCGGGCGCTGGAGATCGCGCGCGGGGCAGGGGTGACCACCATCCTCAACCCGGCGCCCGCGGCCAGGCTTCCGGACCGCATCTACACGCTTTGCGACTATGTCACGCCGAACGAAACCGAGGCCGAGGAACTGACCGGCATCAAGGTGTCCTCGATCGACGACGCCCGCCGTGCCGCCGACAGCCTGCTTGAGAAGGGCGTTGGGGCAGTCATCGTGACGCTTGGCGAAAACGGTGCGCTGCTGCACACGGCCGACCGTTCCGAGCATGTCGCAGCGGTCGCCGCCGGCCCGGTGGTCGAGACCACAGGCGCGGGCGACGCCTTCAACGGCGGCCTGGCTGCCGCGCTGTCGAGGGGGATCGAACCTCTGGAAGCGGTGCGCTTCGCCTGCGCCGTCGCCGGCATCTCGGTGACGCGCCCAGGCACCGCGCCGTCCATGCCGACGCTGCAGGAAGTCGAGGCGCTGCTCGCCAAGAGGTGAGACCGTATGGATTACATCATGAACGACGACGGTTTTTGACAAATCAACGTCGACATTTCTCCGACACCAGGGGACGTGACCCCAAAGGAGAAATGGCGCGAGTGACGGGGCTCGAACCCGCGACCTCCGGCGTGACAGGCCGGCACTCTAACCAACTGAGCTACACCCGCGCATGGACGAGCACGTGTCAGCCGTGTTCGTCGTTGGGGCGGTGGATAAGGGGTAAGCCACCGGGTGTCAAGCGGACCCGGACAGCATAACAGCAAACAGCAGAAGGTTTTTTGACAAGCCGAACTTTGTTGCCGAAACCGGCTCCCGGCCAAGCCACTGGCCGCTCATTTGGCCTTGCGAAGCCGGTCCTAACTGCTTAAAGGTCCGGCCCGGAGCGGGCGATTAGCTCAGTTGGTAGAGCGCTTCGTTTACACCGAAGATGTCGGCGGTTCGAGCCCGTCATCGCCCACCACTTTTTCTTAATGAATTCAATATGGTGTATCGAGCCGGCCAACCGGCCGGTAGCTGATGCGCCCAGCTATGCGCCCAGAAACAACGTTTTTGGGGCGCATCAATAGGCATCTGCGGCGGCCTGCTGGAAGTCCGGATGATGGTGACCATAGGTCGATTCCATCTGCTTGACGGTCATACCGAGCGAGCCGGCGGCATCCCAGATCGGGACGCGTCGCTGCATCAGCCAGGTCGCGCGGGTGTGGCGCATGATGTGCGGGGTGACTTCCTCGCCGAGCTTGGCCTCGACGCGCGCGGCGTCGAACGACTTGCGCATCAGGCCGATCGGCACGCCGCCCTTGGCGTGGATGACCGGACCCTTGCCGCCGTCGATCCGGCGCCAGCGCTTCAGATGGGCAATGAGTCGTCGCGGCAATCGCATCGGCGGTCGCCGCTTCGTGGTCTCGCGCACGCGCTCGCCGCGGCGATACAGCACGCCGGCGTCCAGGTCCGGCCAGCCGCCGGAGGGGCCGCGGTTCCAGTTGAGATCGAGAATCGCGGCATGCCTGGTGCCGGTGTAGAGGCCGATCAGAATGAAACGCGGCAGGCACTGGTAGGTCTTCGGCCTGGCTCGCCGCAGGCGGAGCGCACCGCGCAGCAGCTCGGCCGCTTCCTGGCGGGTCAGCCAGCGCTCGCGGGCGACGGGCTTGTCGGGCAGGTCGAAATACGGCCTGAAGTTCAGCCGCTTCTCCTTGCAAAACATGTAGACGGCGGCACGAAGGTCCTCGAGCTCGCGGCGCGCGGCCGCCTGGTGGATGCGGCTTTCGGCGTATTCGCGGCAGGTTTCGCCGTCGATCGCCGACAGCGGCTTGTCGCCCCAGAAGATGGTTAGGAAGGCGACCCGACCCTCCAGCGGGCCGGTATCCTCATCGCGGGTTTGCTTGGCGGTGACGTAGTAGTCTAGCGCTGCGGCGCACGCGATGTGATCAGGACCACGTTCGACGGCGACGGGTTTTTGCTTTTTTTGCCCGATATATTCCGCGAGCTTTTCCGCCGCGATCTCAGTTTCGCCAACAAGGCATCCCGTTCGCTTGTAAACGGACCCGTCGCGGATGACGAGCCGCTTGACGCCGTCCCGGTCGAGGCGGGGGACGATGCGGGGAGGACTTTTCCGACGCGGCATTTGAGGCGCATTTCCTTGATGGCTGAAGGCGTGACGAAATCCTTGTTGGCAAACCGCTCGATTGTCAAATTTCCCTTCCGCGCCTCGGCGCGCAAGGCCTTTGGCGTCAGCCTGCCGCCGAAGAAGCGGTCGCAGGCTTCCTGCAGCCGAATCGGCGTGTCGTCGTCGCTCACGGCCTCGCCTTCCGGATGGCGTTGCCGCTGGTGATCATCGCAGTGCCGTCGGCGAACTCGACGCGGATCGAGTTGAAGCGCGCCGGCTTTGGCCGGCCGAAGCCCGGCAAGGCGAATGAGGCGGTACCGGCTCGGCTGCGCGCGGTCACGCGGCAGGGCTGGCCTTTGCGGCCTTGGCGATCCCAGCGGTAGAGGTAGGAAAGGGCGGTCAAGCCGGCCTCCAGTCCCAGAAGCCTTGCGCACCCTTCGCGGGCTGGATCGGCTCCAGCGGCACGATGTCGGTCAGCGGCCACGCCCAGTTGCTATGCCCATCGCGATCGCTGTCGTTCAGCTTCGCGCCGAACTCGGCGACGATGTCATGGGCGCGCTTCGGCTCGCCGAGCACGGCCGTGCCGAGGATCGAGGCGAGGGGCAGGGCGAACGGATTGGAATGCCAGCGCTCGAGCATGGCCAGCGCTTCCGGCTTCAACGCCGTCGACCACGATTCGGCAGAGCGCAGGCGCAGGATCAGATCCGCCAGCTCGGATTTTCTCACCGGCCGGGCGCCGGCATGGATGGCGATCCTTGTGCCGCGCAGCGCCTTCGGCGCCGGCCAGCCGCGAAACTCGTAGGGTTTGACGCCGGCGATGATCAGCGTCGCCCATGGCTGCCAGATGGTCAGGGCTTTCATGGCGACACCGCTGGGAAGGCCTCGGGATCGAGGCTTTCCCTCTTTTCCAGCACGAGTTCGGCGCCGGCGCGGGTGAGGCGAAACAGGTCGCTACCACCGGTTAGTTCCGAGCCGGCGCGCCGCCATGCGTGACCGGCCTCAACCAGCGCCATCCATTCGCGATGATCGTTGCCGCCTGAGCCTGTGACGAAGTGGTTTCGGTACGAGCGCCGTTGCCTGTTCGGCAGACCGAGCGCGTGTCGCGCGAGGTCCTTCTGTGCCGGGGTCATGCTGCCACCTCTGGAAATTGGGAGTGTTCGACGCCGTCGAGCAGCCGGCCGGCGCGCTTCTTGCCGAGATTGAACATCGGCACCATCCGAGGATCCGTGAGCCTGGCGTGAGGGAAGTCGGGCTGCCATTCGCGCACCCTGCCGTCGGGCAGCACCGTTACGGCGTCGATCGGGTCGAGCTCCGGAAAATTCCCTGCCGGTGCAAACGCCCCCCACTGCTTGAACAGATAAGGAATACGATTGGAGGCCGCGAAATCCCGGGTCGCGCGATGCCAAGCCGGATGGTTTGGTCGCGCATCGACACCGCTCTCGCCGCCGGAGACGATCCAGCGGAGAAATTCCCAGCCCGTCCAGTCGATCGGGCCCAGCGCAGGTTCATAGGACACCCATGTCAGCCAACCCATTTCGGCGAGCTGTCGCATCGGCTCGCGCCGCTCGTCCGCGTGCTTCTGGTCTTCGATCGAGCAGCCGAGCCAGATGTGCGGAAACACGTCCGGCCAGCGCGACATGCCGCCGGCCCAATCGAATAGGGGGTAAGCGCAGCCCGGAGGCGGCGTGCCCATCGCCTCGAGCATGTCGGCGAAGAGCTGACCGCGCCCGCTGGTGTGGGCGGCGCGAACCTCTGCCGGGCCGCGCGCGCCTTTGAAGTCGAGATCTTGCTCCCAGTTGACATCGGCCCACCGCCGGCAGAATTCCAGCATGATGTCGGGCCGCTTCGTCAGCACCTGGAGCGTGTGGCGCCACGATTGCGCCATCACGTCCCAGACACGCATCGTCCAGCCGAGCGGCACCTTTTCATAGAACAGGTCGCCATGGGCGCAGACGAAGATCATGCGTGGCGTGGACCATCTCATAGGCTGGTCGAGCCAATGTTCGTTGAAGCGGACTTCCCCCGACCAAACCGGACCGTTCTTCGTGTCGATGGTCAGGCCGGCGCGGCTGGAATGATGCTTCAGCCGCGTGCCTGCCAGCTTCATCGCATAGCAGCGTTTGCAGCCGGGCGACTTCACCGCGCAGCCGGTGATCGGGTTCCAGGTCGCGTCGGTCCACTCGATCGAGGAATGGTCAGCCATTTTCCGCTCCCGCGATGTTGGTGACAAGGGCGGCGTCGCGCATCGCGAGATAGACCTTTTGCGCGTCGGTAAAATCGACCTCCTCGTAACCAAGTTCGACAAGCTTGGCTCGGCCTGCTTCGGCCATCTTCGGGGTCAGCGCCTCCACCACTTCCCCATCGACCGCCGACGTTGGGGCGGGCGCGTCGGAGATGAGAAACACATGTTCCGTCACGCTAATTGCGGGGTCGCTGGCGATCATCTGGTAGGATGGATAAGCCTCGGCTTCAGTCTTCGATGCGAAGCGCTTTGCATCTGAAGCAGTCACGCTCCACCAATGCCAGCCTTTCGGCGTTTCGGCGTACCAGCGGGGTTCGTCGGGAAATTTGCGTTCGATCAGCCAAGCAACTTCACGGGTTGTTATTGGGGCGGCGCCAGCGAGGGCGGCGCTGATCGTGTAAAGCCACCAATCTGCCTCATTATATCGACCGTTTGCTTCTGCATGCTGCAAAAGCGGGGAAATGTCGTCTGGCAATGTCAGGTTGCCATCGGCGTCAGTAAAATCTTCTACCGACGGAAATTGGTGCTGTTTTTCATTGAAGTAAGCTCTCTGCGTCTCGGCCTTGGCTTTGAGCGCTTTAAGCACTTCTCCAGTGGGAGCTACGGGCGTAGGCGGTGCAAGAGTTTGATGCTCCGGCAATGGCCCGTGTTTCGGCTTCGCCGCGTGCTTGGTGCGGATTTTGTCGATCTTGCCCCAGCAACGGGTCAGTTCGTTCTCGGCGGCTACAGCGCCGCTGATCCCGTGCGCATTGCACAAGGCCGCGAACGTGACCATGACGCCGCCAGCCTCCTGGTGCGGATCGCCTATCGGACGTCCGAAGACATAGTCGACGAGCTGGTGCGCCTCGCTGGCGGTGCAGCCGAGCGACTGGACCAGTTCGAGCGATTCCTCGAGGAAGCGGTGGTTGCGCTCGATCCCGTCCGCAGCAACCGCTTCGCCGAAGCAATCGACCATGAACGGCCGGACCCGATCCTGAAAGTCGCCCTTCAGCGCGGCGCGGGCGTCGCGCGCCTCCTGCTGGTAGCGATTGTTGGCGTCGAGGAGCTCGCGTTCCCGATCCGGAGAGAGGCCAAAGCCCTTCAGCGCAAAATCGCGAACAGCAAGTTTGTCGTGGTCATAGACGGTTAACAGCCATTGCGGTTCGGGATGCCATTCGGTGGTTCCATAGTAGACCTTGTCCGGGGTTATCGTCCGGATTGATGTCTCGCCGCGCCAATTCGTGTAGGCGAGTTTGAGATGGAGATTCTTTCTGGAGAGCGTGGCGTCCATCATCAAACCCTCATTGGCATCAGGACGAAGAGCGGCTTGAGGCCGGTCTCGTCGGGGGTTTCCGGCTGGATCAGCGTCGGCGAGCCTGCTTCACCCAGGCTGAACACCAGGCGCTTGCCTTTCGCGGCGTTGAGCAGGTCGAGGCAGTAGCGGCCGTTGAAGCCGATCTCGACGCTGTCGCCCTCGCCATGCTCGATCGTGACTTCGTCATTGGCGCTGCCGGCGTCGGGGTTGTTGGTGGTCAGCGTCAGGTTGCCGCCGGCCTCGAAGGAAAACTTCACCGCGCTGCCGCGCCCGCTCGACACGGTGCCGACCCGGTCGACGGCGCTGGCCAGTGCTTCGCGTTCGACGGTGAAATGATTCGAATTGCCGGTCGGGATGACCCTGACATAGTCGGGGAAGCTGCCGTCGATCAGCTTCGACAGCAGCGTGCCTTGGCCGGTCTCGACGCGGATCTTGGTGTCCGACATGCTGACCTTGACTGCGCCCTTCTCGCCGAGCATCTGGCGGATCAGTCCGACCGTCCGGCGCGGGATGATGATGGGAGGCATGCCGGCGGCGCCCTCGGGCAGGGGCGCGGTGAACTTGGCCAGCCTGTGGCCATCGGTGGCGACTGCGTTGAGCGTTTCGCCGCCATGCCAGTAGATGCCGTTGAGGTAATAGCGCGTCTCCTCGCTCGAAATGGCGAAGGATACGGTGTCGAGCATCCGCTCGAACAGGCCGGCATCCAGATCGAAACTGTGGCTGAAGGTGCCTTCGCTCATCGTCGGGAAATCGGTCGACGGCAGCACTTGGATCTTGAAGCGCGACCGGCCGGCGCTCAGCGTGGCGAAATCCTTCTCGGCCAGCAGCGCGATCTCGGCGCCCTCCGGCATCTTGCGAACGGCGTCATGCAGGATCGACGCCGGCAGCGTGAAAGCCTCGTCCTTGCCGGCCTGGCAGGCGAGTGTGGCGCGCAGCTCGCAATCCAGGTCGCTGCCGGTGAGAGTCATCGTGCCCGCCGCGGCGTCGACGGTGAGCATGACGTTGGCCAGCACCGGGATCGTGGTGCGCCGCTCGACCGCCTTGTTGACGAGCCCGAGCGCGGGAAGCAAAGCCTCCCGCGCCATGATGATGGTGTTGGGCGTCTTCACGCCGACATCTCCGGCGTGCCTTCATAGGTCGGCAGGCCCGTCTGGTCGCGCGCTGCGGCGAGCACGTCGCGGACGTGCTCGGTGATGAACTGGTCGGGCCTGTAGATCTGATAGAACCAGGTGACCTTGCCGCCCGCCGGCCGGTAGCGCAGCCGCACCGGAATGCGCACCTTGTCGCCCATGAAGAACGGCGCGATGTTGAGCATGAAGATGCCCGGCACCTTCAGCGCCTTGCCGTCGGCGCCGCTATGCGTCTCTTCCCAAGCGATCTGGCCTTCGCCACTCTGCAGGGTGGTCGAGGCCTTGACCTTGCTCTCGACGTTGACCTGCAGGCCGCGCGACAGCTCGACCAGTTGCGCCGGCGTCGCGATCGTGGTGGCGAAGTCGCGCTCGTATTGGAGCTTCTCCTCCTCGGTAGGCGACGACAATTCGGCGACGCGATCCTCGAGGAACCAGGCGAAGTCGC
This sequence comes from Mesorhizobium sp. M1182, assembly GCF_040318335.1. Lineage (NCBI taxonomy): Bacteria > Pseudomonadati > Pseudomonadota > Alphaproteobacteria > Hyphomicrobiales > Phyllobacteriaceae > Mesorhizobium > Mesorhizobium sp. M1182. The sequence goes on along the minus strand of NZ_JAMYMD010000004.1, from coordinate 136,583 downwards.
CCTGGTCCATCTTCACGCCGTCGCCCGCAACCCATTTCTGCCATTCTTCCGACAGCGGGAAGGCATAGTGCACGCGGTGCTTGCCGAAATTGGCATGGCCTTCGGCAAGCTCGTGATAGTCGATGACGGCTGTCAGCGTCGGCTTCTTCCAGTCCATATTGGCGAAGATGGCGCTGTGATCGGTCAGATGGCGCAGCGTCAGGTTGCAGAAGGCTTCGAAGGTCTGCGCCACCGCCTGGCCGGCCTTGCGGGCGGGGAACTGGCGGTAAGGTTCGAACAGGCGGTCAAGAGCTTCGACGCCGGGTGCCGTGCCGCGCTTGAGTAGGACCGGGACAGCACCGGGCAGGCCTGGAACCTTGGCGCTGTTGGCAAGGGTTGCGATCTCGACGCCTTCCGCCTTGGCGCCGAGCCATGCCGCGACGTTGAGGTCGACGGTGAAGGGCGAGGGCGAAAGCAGCGCTTCGCCTGCAACGTTGGAGGTCTTGTCGGCCATTGGGAAGTTTCCTTCAGGTTTGAGGGTTTGGGGGTCAAGACTGCTGGCGTTCGGATGCCGCGCGCGGGCCGCCGAACATGTCGGTCTGCTGCGGATGCTCGGTCGACAGCGAGCCGTCATCCAGCACCCAGTAGAAGGACGAGCCGCGCGCCGGCTTCGGCCGCTTCGAATCGATCTCGCACGAGATCGTCGCCGTGCCGGCTTCGACCTCGAGATTGAGCTTGAGGGTGACGTTGCCCTTGATCTTGGTCTTCGGCCGGTCGCCGGAGAGCTCCTTAAGCTTGGCCAGCGTCTCGGTGATCTCGGTCGACATGGCGGCGGCGACTTCGCCGCCTTCCAGCATGCCAATGATGGTCTGCGCATCGCGGATTTTCTTCATGGTGTCCTCACGGGCCGTGTGCCTGCCGTCGAGTGTGACCGAACCGAAGGTGCCGGCAGGCTGGCCTCCGGACGGGGCGGCGAACGCTCGCCGGCCCGCAGTGCGGGCTAGAAGGGGATTTCGTCGTCGAGCGCTTCGCGCATGCCGGGCGATTGCTGCTGGTCCGGCCCGCGCTCCTGGCGGCTTGAGCCGCCGCGCTGCGTGCCGTAATCGTCGGGGCTGCGGGCGGGATGGTCTGATTTGTCGAGCATCTGGATTTCGCCGCGGAACTTTTGCAGCACGACCTCGGTCGAGTAGCGCGCCGCGCCCGCCTGGTCCTCCCATTTGCGGGTCGCCAGCTGGCCCTCGACATAGACCTTCATGCCCTTCCTCAGATACTGCTTGGCGACCTTGCAGAGGTTCTCATTGAAGACGACGATCGTATGCCACTCGGTCTTTTCCTTGCGCTCGCCGGAAGTCTTGTCGCGCCAGCTTTCCGACGTGGCCATGCGGAAATTGACCACGCTGTCGCCGCTGTTCAGGCGGCGGATTTCCGGGTCGGCGCCGAGGTGGCCGATGAGGATGACCTTGTTGACGCTGCCGGCCATTAGCGACCTCCCGCCTGAAGACGAAGCAGCTTCGCCGTCTTCTTGAGTGTCGACGAGCAGCCGGCTGGCCGGCTGCGGCGCGACATGAAAGTCTTGGCACTACCCGCGCCCCATCTGACCGGCGTCCGCTTCTTCGCAGGCTTGCGCTTCTTCCGGCTGACGGGCTGGCCGACCGGCGCCGGGAATTGCGGCATGAACGCTGGCATCGGGTGAAGTGCCGCCGCCGCCGCCGAGGCGAACATCGCGGCCGCAAGCATCGTCGACTTGCCAAGTGAGAAGGCCATGTCAGGCTGTCCTTTCTTCGGGGAGGGTGACCAGCGCATGGCCGGCAGGAGCGTTCGGGTCGTTCGGCGTCAGGCCGGAGATCTGCGCCTCGATGTCGGCGATCAGGTCGTTGCGCAGGCTGACCGCGAACGAAGCAGCGAGCATGATCTCGCTCGAATTATAGAGTTTTTCCCCGATCAGCAGGCGCAGCGGCTCATTGGCGCGCAAGCGCTCGACGGTGTCGTGCCAATGGCGGATCGCGGCCTCGCTCATCAGATGAAGCCCTTCGACAGCGCCAGCCATTCCGGCATGGTGACGACGACGAGGCCGCCCGGCTTCTTGACCATCTCGATTTCGGAAACCGGCACCCAGACGGCCTTGGCGTCGTCCCCAGTTTCGGAGACGCGCACGGCCTTGCCGGTTGTGGCGTGCAGCGCCAGCGTCAAGTCGATCAGGTCGGAGCGGCCGCTGGTCATGCCGCCCTCACCACAATGCCGAGATAGCGATCAAGCCGGTCGAGGAAGGCGATCTCGGCCTTCATCGCGCCCCATGGCTCGATCGCGCCGGTCAGCCTCGGCGGAGGCAGATCGCAGCGAACGAGCGGGAAATCGCCTTTGGCGCCGTAGAGCGCGCGCGCTTCGGCCAAGCACATGCGCTCGTCCATCTCGGCGACCTGGCGGGCGTATAGCGGCATGCGCGAGATGGGCGGTAGCCGCGCTGCCTCGATGATCGGCACGTCCAGAGCGCGCTTCGAGCGCTTCGTGCCTTCGGCCACAGCGCCGTGGGCGATCGCGGCGGGAACGCCTTTCTCGATCAGATATTCCGCTGTCTTGAGGTCGATATCCAGAACAGCCGGCCGGCCGATGTCGCCGAGCAGATATTCATGGGCGTCGTGCAGCAGGAAGTAGCCGGCCAAGACGCCGTCGCCGCTTTCGCGGAACAAGGCATCGGCCCCCATGACGCAGTGCTGCGCTACTGAAATAGCGCCGCCGCGATGGCGGCCGGTGAAGCGCGCCGTCTTCGACAAGGCGGCCCCAATGTGGGCGAAGTCGATCTGGCCTGCCTGCATGTCGGCAAGATCGGCGATCTGCCCGTCAAACATGACGATCGGGCATTTCGGCTTGCGCGCTGCCGTACCGGCGCGACGGGCCGATTGCTGGTCGACCCGCCGCGCCTCCTTGTCGACCGTTGGGGAGATGTGCCGCACCTCCTGGTTCATTGAGCCACCTGCGGCAGCGCCTGTTCGACCGCCTTGATCACCATCTCGCGGCTGGCCGGGAAGATCGGCAGCCGGTCCAGATAGGCGGAGAGAACTTTGAGGCAGCGCTCGCGCTGGCCGGACCATGGATCGAGGACAAGGGCAGCGCGTGCCGTGCAATAGCGGCCCCAGGCGACGAGTAGCGCCTGCGTCTCCTTGGTGTCGCGCGGCAGCGGCGGCCGGTTCGGCAGCGGCGCGCGCGCCTTCTCGATGATGTCGGCCATAAGGTCCGGCCTGGCGTTGACCTGCCGCACGCTGGCGGTGTTAGCCAGTTTTGCTGCCGCGTCCCCAAATTCGGCGATCTCGGCCCAGGTGAAGCCGGCGCCGATCAGATCTTTGGACCGGACGCCGCCGCCGACCGAAAACAGCTCGCGCATCGCCTCGGCCATTTCGCGGCAGCGCGGATGCGCGTCGTCGGCATCCTCGGGGAAGATCGGCCGCGTTTGCGGTGAGCGGAAGTCAGCTTGGTTCAGCATCAGAGTGCTCCAAAGAAGGTTGAGGCGCAGAACAGGATCGCAGTGACCGCCGCTAGCGAGGCGAGGTTCTTGGCCAGCGAGTAATCCTCGTGATAGCCTCGTGCGCGCTGCAGGCGCTCACCTTCGATGACGCCGAGATTGCGCGGGGGGACAGGATGCGACGGTTGATACTGGCGGCGACGCTGGTGGCGGCTTGGGCCGGACAGGGGCGAGCAGACGATCCTTCCGTTCTCGGCCGGTCTGGCATGGAACGGGTCTACGTTTGGCTGGACTACGAATCGTGGAGGGAAGGGCTGGCGCTCATTCGGGCCGGTGTGCACGAGACCGACCCGCAAATGGTCCTTCGCCTGATGGCGTGCGTTGCCAGCAAGGGCGACCACGCGGTTATCATCGGGCGTCCTTCCCTTGCGGCAAAGACCATCCTCGTCATTGACGGCGCCCAAAAGGGCTGTCGCGGTTTTGTGACCGACGAGGATCTTGGATTGCGATGACACTGAACGCTCCATCGGTTTGACGATGGCGCAAAGTGTGAATTACTCACATCACAGTGTCAAGCGCAAATGTGATAAACTCACACTTCAAAATGCGGGAGTGAGAATCATGCGGGTTTTTATGGGGCCCGTTTGCGCGGCTTGGCCATTAGCACTGCCGCCAGTTCGCTCGCCAGATCGACGACCTTGGCGCGCTCCTCATCGTCGAGCGGCGCAAGGTAGGCGGCGATGACCTCTCCGAACTGCGAGGCCAGATCCTCTCCGAACGATCGCTCCAGCCTGTCGACCACCTCCCGGTTGAGGCTCTTGCCGCCGCGAACCGCCTCGAGCCGTGCTTTGAGTTCGGGCGGCAGGCGGACATGGAAGCTGGGGCGTGACGGTCGGGACATGACCCCGACTTATCGCCGAAAGGTCAAGTGTTCGAAATGGTTCCAGATTTTGCAGAAAACTGGTACTACTTTCCCCGCTATTCACAGGGCATCGTTACAGGTTGAAACAATCTGGTGATCATTCAGCAATGGTTGTATGCGTACCGAAATGGGACACTGGACGGCGTGAAAAAACTGATTTGACAGCCTAGAGGAAATTGTTCCTAACTTCACTGCCGTTCGGTTTGGGAGAAGAGACAAGTGATCCAGTACGAATCGCGCGAAGCTGCGGGCGATCAGGCAATGGACAAATTGCGAGCGATCGCGACATCGCCTCAATCAAGAGCAGCGACGATCTCCGAGCGCATTGCCAGGGACACGCGATCAATCGCCGAGGCGATGAAGGAAATCCATGGTGGGCACTGGCGCGTGCTTATCGATCACGATGTTGGCGTGGTCGCGGTTTCGCGGGATTTCTCGGTGCCGCTCGGCTCGCCCAGCGCGAATCTGGCATAGGTCAGCACGGCGGCCTGGACCTCCCGTGGCGCCGCCGCCAAGCGCATGAAAATCTCGCGCAGCTCGTCGCTGCCGTCTATATCCTGCGGTGAGCCTTCGCCGGTGATGAGCCAGGCTTCCCTGACCCTGTAGGCGCGGGCATAGTCCTTGACCGCGCGGGTGATGCCGGTCCGGCCGCTTTCGTGCTGGATGTAGGTGTTGTAGTTAAAGCCGAAACGCTTCGCGGCGGCCTTCGCATTGTCGAAGCCGCGCATCTCGCGCGCCTGGCGCAGCCGCGCCGCCTGCTCGTCTACTCGGGTTATATCCGTCATGGCGTGACTTTTTCACATTTCTGGTGTGAGTTTCTACTTGACAGATCGATGTGACTTTCTCACACTATCGGTCATGATGGATCATTCGTTCGAACTAGAGACGGTTGTCGACGTGGTCGCCCTGCGAGGCGAGCTCGGCTGGACGCAGCAGCAGCTCGCCGACCATTGCGGCGTCGACCGCTCGACCGTCTCCACCTGGGAGACCAGGCCGCCGACCAAGGGGCCGGCGCTGATCCTGTTGCGCCAACTCCAGGCTTCGCTTTCCGATGCTGCTCGCCCCGGCGGCGTCGCGGCCGGTCCCGAAAAATTCCCCCAAGCCGGGACCGGCCACCCTCTTTCTAGCGAGGCGGCCGAATGACCGCGCTCCGCTGCTCGCCTTCGTTGACCTTGTTGCCGCCACCGGCTGAGCCGGTGCGCCGGTTGCCGCCAAAGACGCTGCGGCTGTTGAAGCTGCTAGCCGCCTTTGCCCGCGAGCATCCTGCCGACCTTCTGGCGCGCCTGTTGCGTGACGAGGCTCGGCGGACGCTGCGTTTGCCGAGGGAACCGCCGTGAGGCTGTGAATGCGGGTTTTCATGCCCGCGAGTTGAACCGCTTTCCACCTCCTCCCGCCATGGGAAATGCAGACCGCATTTCCCGCGCCGGGAAAACTGTGCCCGCATTTTGTTTGAACGAGAAAGAGGGCCGACATGGCCGAAATTTCCAGTCAGTGGTTTTACCGCATCAAGGCAGCCCAGCGCGACCTGATCGAGCGCTGCGGCACGATCGAGCGCGCCGCTTCCATCGCCTCGCTGTCCAAAAGCCAGATGGGCCGCTTCAACAATGCCGGCGATCCCGAGCTGATGCCGCTCTCGGCGGTGCTTTTGCTCGAAGCCGAGTGCGGCACGCCGCTGGTCACCAGCGTCATGGCCGAACTCAACGGCCGGCGCCTTGCCGACGCCGATGCGCCGGGTGCCGCCAACGCCACGATGATGGCGGCGCATGCCGATGTCGTCGTGCACTTCGGCGAGCTGATCGCGTCGGCCGCCATGGCTTTCGCCGACGGCAGGCTGACGCCGGCCGAGCTTGCCGGCATCGACCGGGGTGCGGCGAAACTGGAAGTCGCACTTGCCGAACTGCGCAAGGCGGCGGCCGCAGCCCGCGGCGCCGGCGGCCTCAGCCTGGTCAGCGGTGCGGCATGAGGTTCGTCAAGCAGCTGTTCCGGCACGATCCGGCCAATGGTGTCTATGGCGACTGCTACCGCACCGTCGTCGCCTGCCTGCTCGACCTCGATCATGACGATGTGCCGCATCGGCACGAGGTGCTGAGCAATGAAGAGCAGTGCGGCTCGATGGACGCCTTCCTGCGGGATAGAGGGGTCCACACGATCCGCATCGCGCTGAATGGCGGCGATGTCGACGGCGCGCTTGCCGTCGCCGCGACGCTGAGCGACGGGCTGCCCTACCTCTTCTCCGGCCAAAGCCGCAACGGCACCAATCACGTGGTGATCGCCCGCGACGATCGCATCATCCACGATCCGTCGCTTGATGACAGCGGCATCGTCGGCCCGACCGATGTTGGCCAGTTCTGGGTCGAATGGCTGGTGTTGCCCCTGAAGGGCTATCCGGTATGAGCGACTGGTCCGCCGACGACCTGCAGGCGCTGCGCGATCTGGCCGGCCAAGGCCTGTCCGCCGCACAGATTGCCGCTCGCCTGCCGGGTGATCGCAGCCGCAATGCCGTTATCGGCAAGCTGAAGCGCGGCAAAGGCAGCCATGGCGCGTTGCTTGGCCAGCCGAAGAACCAGGCGATCGGCCGGGCCACGCCCAAATCCGAGAAGCCGGTAAAGCGGAAGTATCGGCCCGTCCGGCGCGCAGTCACAGCACCATCGATCGAAGCGCCGATAGCACGGCTGTTCGAAGCCAAGCCGGTCGCGAACCTCCCGGCGACGCTGCCGATGACCTTCCTCACTGCGGTGATGGCGAATCGCTGCCTGCATTATGCCTGCGACTGGTTTGCGCCTGACGGCCCCGACATGCCGGTCTGCGGCGCCGAACGCGCTGACGTGCTGGAGACGCGCTACTGCCGCCGGCACCTGCTCAGCGAGCGCCAGCCCAGGGTGCCGGCATGAAAGGCCTCAATTACATCGAGAAGGGCGCTCAACTATCGTCCTGCGGCACCTATCGCTACCGGCTGTGGCGGGAATGGCGGCTCCACCCCGCTCCCGCCCAGTGGGACATGTGGACCGATGAACGCGGCAAGCCGGTGGTCGATGGCGCCGGCGCGCAGCTTGGCGAGCCGAAGACTTGCGTTTTCGTCATGCTCAATCCGTCGAGAGCCGATGGGAATGAGGACGATCCGACCATCAGACGATGCGTCGGGTTCGCCAAGGCCTGGGGTTACGATCGCCTCGATGTTCTCAACCTCTTCGCCTACCGGGCCACCGATCCGCGCGCGCTACTGGCGCTCAACCATGACGATGATGCCGTCGGCGAAGGCAACCGAGCCGCGTTCGACCACGTCCTGGTCAGCAACTATCCGGTCGGCACGGTCATCTGCGCATGGGGCCAGCACGGCACATTCCTTGGCCAGGACGAGACGGCCTTAGGCTGGATGGGAGACCTGCCGCGCTATTCCCTTGGGTTGACCAAGGACGGCCATCCGAAGCATCCGCTCTACCTGCCGAAAGACGCGCAGTTGGCGAGGTTCCGGCCATGACCGCGCATCCCGACTATTCCGAATTCCTCAAGGCCAAGGTGCGGCTGGCGCCGGCGCTTGGCTTCGACGTCGAGCCGGCGACAATCAACCCGCTGCTGAAGCCGATGACGCAGGCGATCGTGCCATGGGCCTGCCGCGGCGGCCGGCGCGCGCTGTTCCTGCGCTTCGGCCTGCACAAAACATCGACGCAGCTCGAGGTGATCCGGCAATGCCTAGTGCATGCCGGAGGTCACGGGCTGATCGTCGTGCCGCTTGGCGTGCGCCATGAATTCTTCCTCGAGGTCGAGAAGCGTCATCCGAACATAAGGCTGAAGTTCATCAACCGGCCCGGGCAGATGGAAGCACCGAACGAGATCGGCGCCGAGAGCGTGCTGATCCACCTGACCAATTACGAGACGATCCGCGACGGCAAGCTCGACCCCTGCCTGTTCACCGCTGCCTCGCTCGACGAGGCTGCCGTGCTGCGCGGCTTCGGCGGCACCAAGACGTTTCGCGAGTTCATGGCGACCTTTGCCGGCGACGATCGCAAGACCGGGCGCAAGCATGCCGGCGTGCGCTATCGCTTCGTCGCCACCGCCGTGCCCGACCCGAACGAATATATCGAGCTGCTCGCTTATGCCGCCTTTCTCGGCGTCATGGATGTCGGCGAGGCAAAGACCCGCTTCTTCAAGCGAGACAGCGAGAAGGCCGACGCGCTCACGCTGCATCCGCACAAGGAGGAAGAGTTCTGGCTGTGGGTCGCGAGCTGGGCGCTGTTCGTCCAGAAGCCGTCAGATCTCGGCTATTCCGACCAAGGCTACGACCTGCCGCCGCTCGATATCCGTTGGCACGAGATTCCGTCCGACCATAGCGCTGCCGGCGAAGAGCGCGACGGGCAGGGCAGGTTGTTCGCCAATTCCGCGCATGGCGTGACCGAGGCCGCGCGCGAGAAGAAGCGCAGCCTTGACGCTCGCATCGCCAAGGTCATGGAAATCCGCGCCGAGGATCCTGGCGCGCATCGCATTCTCTGGCACGATCTGGAGGCCGAGCGGCACGCGCTGGAGAAGGCGATCCCGACCGTCAAATCGGTCTGGGGCACGCTCGACGACGACACCAAGGAAAAGCGCGTCGTCGGCTTTGCCAAGGGCGAATTCGAAGAGTTGGCGACCAAGCCGGTCATCAACGGCTCCGGCTGCAATTTCCAGGACTATTGCTGGTTGGCGATCTACACCGGCATCGGCTTCAAGTTCCACGACTTCATCCAGTCGGTGTTCCGCATCCAGAGATTCGGACAGACGCATACCGTGCGCCTCGACCTGATCTACACCGAGGCCGAGCGCGAGATGCGCCGCACGCTGGAACGGCGCTGGCGCCAGTTCGAGGCGCAGTCGGAAAAGATGGCGGGGATCATCCGCCGTTTCGGCCTGGCCGAGCAGGCGATCGAGGGCGCGCTGAAGCGCTCGATGGGTGTTATCAGGCGCGAAGTGCGCGGCGAAAACTACCTGGTCGTGCACAACGACACGGTCGAGGAAACCCGGTCGATGGCTGAAAACAGCGTCGACCTGATCGTCACCTCGATCCCGTTCTCGACGCAGTACGAATACACCCCGTCCTTCAACGATTTCGGCCACACCGACGACGACGCGCATTTCTGGGCGCAGATGGACTTTTTGACGCCGCAGCTGCTGCGCGTGCTGAAGCCCGGCCGGCTCGCCGTCATCCACGTCAAGGACAGGATCGTGCCTGGCGGCGTCAACGGCTTCGGCTTCCAGACGGTCAATCCGTTCTCCGACGATTGCTGCTCGCATTTCCGCCGGCACGGCTTCGCCTTCATGTCGCGCGTCACCATCGGCACCGACGTCGTGCGCGAGAACAACGGCACCTATCGCCTCGGCTGGAGCGAGCAATGCAAGGATGGCACCCGGCAGGGCAACGGCATGCCGGAATACACGCTGACCTTCCGCAAGCCGCCGACCGATCGGTCGAACGGTTACGCCGACCATCCGGTTGCCAAGCAGAAGCCGCTGTCGTTCACCGATCACACCGAGCAGCCGGACAAGTCGCTGCCGCTGGGCGAGGGCGTGCGCACCCAGACGTTCGAACGCGCGCTGCGCAGCGTGCCCGGTACCGGCTATTCGCGCGGCCGTTGGCAGATCGACGCGCATGGCGTGCGCCGGTCGAGCGGCGACCGGCCGCTGCTGCCCGACGAGCTGCGCCGCCTGGTGAAACTCGACGCTAAGCTGATCTATCGCGGCTGGAAGAAATGGGCGGAAGAGAACGTCTACGATCACGCACTGCACGTCGAATTCGCCGAGGTGCTCGACGCCGAAGGCAGGCTGCCGCCGACCTTCATGATCGCGCCGCCGCATAGCGACCATCCCGAGATCTGGACCGACGTGGCGCGCATGCGCACGCTGAACATGCTGCAGCAGCGCAAGGGCCGCGAAATGCATCTGTGCCCGCTGCAGTTCGACATCGTCGAGAGGGCGATCGAGCAGCATTCGATGCCTGGCGAGACGGTGTTCGACCCGTTCGGCGGCATCATGACCGTGCCGTATTGCGCGCTGCGCATGGGCCGCAAGGCGGTCGCGGTCGAACTCAACCCGGATTATTTCGCCGACGGCGTCACCTATGCCGAGATCGCCGCCGGCGGCGGGCAGGGCCCAGGCCTGTTCGACCTGCTGGCGGCCGAGCAGGCCGGGGCGGAAATAGACGAGGCGGCGGAATGAACCTCGCCCCGATCTGCACGGACGCCTTCGATCCCAGCCATGTCGATTTCGACGTGTTCGCCATGTTCCTCGAGGCGCGCCGCGTCCACCGCCGCAAGACGCAGCGACGCGTCGCGAAAGAAGCCGAGGTCGAGCTTGACGCCGTGCTGCGCGCGGCACGCGGGCGCAACCCCGGCAGCTATGAGTTCTTCGCGCTTTGCGACTGGATCGGCGAGGAGCCGGCGCTCTTCCTGAAGAAGGAATTCAGGCATGGCTAGGCTCGCCACCTACGACTATCGCGGGCTGGGCCGACTGCTGCGCGCCCGGCTGGAAGATGACGGGCGCGGCTGGCGGGCATGCGCCGCCGAGATCGGCGTCTGCGCCTCCGACCTGTCGCGCATCTGCAACGGGCAGAGCGTGTCGGCGCCGAAGGCGATCGCTGTCTGCGACTGGCTGAAACTGTCGTTCCGCGCCTTCTACGACCCGCCGCAGGCACCCGAGCCGGAGCGTGAAACACAACAAATGTTTCACGGGAAGAGCACTGAAACAGAGGGGCAAGCTGATGTCGGGTGAGCCTCGCTACGTCTACTGGGTCCAGCTGGTCAACGGCTTCGGTCCGAAGTCCCGCGCGTTCGTCGTCATCTTCGAATGCCCGCTCGCGACCACGGCCGATATCGACCGTGAGCTGCGCCAGCATGGCGTCGTCAATGGCTCGCGGCTCGACACGGTCGACGACGGCAAGGGCGGGCGGCTGATCCGCGGCCGCGCCGATTTCATGTTCGGCGTCGCCGGCCTGGTCTCCATCCAATCCTATCACAAACCTTGCTGGGAGCCCGAAGCATGGCCGCTATGAATAGACCCGCACCCGGCTTTGGCAAGCCGGGCAGCATCGATCCGGCCAGGCTGATGAAGCTGCCGCTCGCCATGCAGGCCGAAGGTATCAGGCTGCTGTTCGAAATGGGCCTGACCGCGAGCCAGGTGAAGGCTCGCCTCGGCCTGTCGTCGGGGACAATCAACCAGATCCTCGACGAGGCGCGTCCGTTCACGCGCGGCGGCGATGTCAATGTCGTCGCGGAGGGGATGTGATGCTGCTCGACTTTGCCGCACCGCTTGCCCAGTTGGACTATCCGCCGCTGATCCTCGACAGCTTTGCCGGCGGCGGCGGTGCATCGACCGGCATCGAGATGGCGCTTGGCCGCTCGCCGGACCTCGCTATCAACCACAATCCGGCAGCACTTGCGCTGCATGCGGCGAACCATCCCGAGACGCTGCACCTTTCCGAGAACGTCTATAAGGTCGATCCGCTCGACCATGTCGCCGGCAAGCATATCGGGCTCGGCTGGTTCTCGCCCGACTGCAAGCACTTTTCCAAGGCCAAGGGCGGCAAGCCGGTCGAGCGCAACATTCGCGACCTCGCCTGGATCATTCCGGGCTGGGTCGAGCGCATCCAGGACAGCGGCGGCAGCATCGATGTCGTGATCCTCGAAAACGTTGAAGAGTTTCAGGATTGGGGGCCGCTGCTCGACACCGAACGAGGCCTGATGCCAGACCCGGACGGGCGCGGGCTGACCTTCCAGAAATGGTGCAAGGCGCTTCGCCGGCTTGGCGGCAGGATCGAACACCGCGAGCTGCGTGCCTGCGATTTCGGCGCGCCGACCATCCGCAAGCGCCTGTTCGTCATCGTTCGCTTTGACGGCATGCCGATCGTCTGGCCGAAGCCGACGCATGGCAAGCCGGACGATCCCGATGTCATCGCCGGGCGCAAGCAGCCTTGGCGGACGGCGGCGGAAATCATCGACTGGTCGCTGCCATGCCCGTCTATCTTCGACACTGGCGCCGAGATCATGGAAAAGCTCGGCCTGCGCGCCGTGCGGCCGCTTGCCGATGCGACCATGAGCAGGGTCGCGCGGGGCGTTGATCGCTATGTGCTGAAGGCGAAGAAGCCGTTCCTGGTCAGCGTTGCGCATGGCCATAGCGGCGGGCGCAGAGAATATCCGATCGATGATCCGTTTGGCGTCGTCACCGCCGGCGGCATCTCGCACGCGGTGGTCTCGCCGTCGGTCATTCGCTTCAACACCGGCGCGACCGGCCACGATGTGCGCGAGCCGCTGGCCACGGTCACTGCCAACAGCTTCAAGAAGCGGCCGGGCGGCGCCGCGCCACTGGGTGTCGTCGCGCCGGTTCTGTCCTATGCGCAGCAGGGCGGCGCGAACCGCAGCGTCGAGGATCCGGCGCATACGATCACTGCGAGCAAGAAAGACCAGAACGCCGTCATCGCGCCGACGCTGATCCAGATGGGTTACGGCGAGCGCGAAGGGCAGGCGCCGCGCGTGCTCGACATCGGCGCGCCTATCGGCACCGTCGTCGCCGGCGGGGTCAAGCATGCGCTGGCGGTGCCGACGCTGATCGGATGCGGCGGGCGGGCCGGGCAGAGCCGGCCACGGGGCGGCGACGAGCCGACGGCGACACAGACGGCCAAGGCCGATGTCTGCGTCACAGCAGCCTTCCTCGCCCAGCACAATAACGATGGCCGGCGCACCGGCGGCGTCAATCCGGGCAGACCGGCCGATGAACCTGTCTCGACGATCACCGCCAATCCGCAGCAGGGCGTGATTGCAGCATTCATGTCGCGCCAGTTCGGCACTTCTGTCGGGCACGACATGGGAGAGCCGACGCATACCGCGACGGCGAAGGTCAACAAGTCGATGCTCGTCGCGCCGCACCTGATGACGATGCGCAATTCTGGTAAGCCGTTCAACGGTGCCCACGAGCCGACGCATACGATCACGGCCGGCGGTGCGGGCATCGGCGTCGTCGCGCCGTTCATGCAGAAATACTACGGCACCGGCGATGGGGCCCGCGTCGATGATCCTTGCCATTCCGTAACCACGAAGGATCGATTCGGCTTTGTCGAAGGCGAGATCGGCTGGCCGCCGTTCACGGAAGAGCAAGCCGCACGCGCGCGCCAGGTTGCCGACTTCATGCGCGCGCACGGTTTTTGGGACGAGCGCGAGTTCGTGACACTCGATATCGACGGCGAGACGTTCACGATCATCGACATCGGCATGCGGATGTTGACGCCGCGCGAGCTGTTCTCGGCGCAAGGCTTCCCGCCAGACTACATCATCGACCTTGAACACAAGGGCAAGCCGTTGCCCAAGAGCGACCAGATCGCCTGCTGCGGCAACAGCGTCTCGCCGCCGATGGCGGCGGCGCTGGTCGCGGCCAATTGCGGGCATCTGGTGCGGTACCGGGAGGCGGCGGAGTGAAAGCCTTTCAGCCGACCCTCTTCGGAGGATCAAAGCGCCTGGTCTATGACGAGGCGATCGAACTCACGCTTCAGTCGCTTCAGGCTTACGGAGCCGATCATCCACATTGGGGTATCGCCTGGTCTGGGGGCAAGGACAGTAGCGCGACCCTGACGCTGATCGTGCACCTGATCGATGTTGGCCGGATTGCGGCACCAAAGACGCTTACCGTATTCTATGCCGACACGCGCCAGGAACTGCCGCCGCTGGCGATCGCGGCCGCGCGCATTATGGAGCAGCTGGCCGAGCGTGGCATTCGCTGCGAAGTCGTTTGTGCCCCGCTCGATAAGCGCTTTCTTGTCTACATCCTCGGTCGTGGTGTGCCGCCACCAAACAACAACACGTTGAGATGGTGCACGCGCCAGATCAAGATCGACCCGATGTCCGAAGCGCTGGAGGCGCGCCTCGACGAGCTTGCCGGCAACATCCTGATGATCACCGGCGTAAGGCAAGGTGAAAGCGCAATCCGAGACCAGCGGATCGCGATGTCCTGTGGCAAAGACGGCGCCGAATGCGGGCAGGGCTGGTACCAGCAGGTTCTGCCCAACGCGAAGGGCATCAGGGGCAGGCTGGCGACGCTTGCGCCGTTGCTTCACTGGCGCGTCTGCAATGTCTGGGACTGGTTGCGCATCTATGCGCCGATGCGGGAATATGGCGGCTGGGCGACAGCTGCCATTGCCGATGCCTATGGTGGCGACGAAGCCAACGAGATAAACGCCAGAACTGGCTGTGCGGGCTGTCCATTGGCCAGCAAGGACCTGGCGCTGGATACGATCGTGGCAACGCCAGCCTGGACATACCTCGCCCCACTCAAGGGCCTCAAACCGCTCTATCGCGAACTGCGGCTTCCGAAAAACCGACTGAAGAAGACGGGTCTTGAGTTTCGCAAAGACGGGTCCGCGGCGTCAAATCCGCAACGTATGGGCCCTTTGACGTTCAAAGCTCGGCTGATGGGCCTCGATCGTGTGCTCGGCATTCAAAACCAGGTGAATGAGAGCGCTCGCCAGATCGGTCGGCCGGAAATCGATCTGCTGAATGCGGAGGAAGAAGCCAGAATTCGGGAACTGATCGCCGCTGAGACTTGGCCGCAAGGATGGGAAGGCGACGAGCCGACGGCAGACACGCCAATGGGCACGGTTTTCAGGGACGGCTCTGTTCAGCCGCTTCTGTTCTGACATGAGCGAAGCGATCAAGCTGTTCATCGAAGACGCGCGCGCGGTGTCGATCGAGGAGGCCGCGAAGATCATTGGCCTCAAGTTCAAGCGGACCGGCTTCGAGCATCCGCAGCCCTGCCCGAATTGCCGTGGCACCGACACGTTCTCCTTCAACACGAGCAAGGAAAAGTGGAACTGCCGCACCGGCGGCATCGGCGGCAATGACGCCATCGGTATGGCGGCTCATTGCGAGGATCTCGACATCAAGAGCCGCGAGGGCTTCCTCGAGGCCTGCTCGATCGTGCTCGCCCGCGACATTCCGACCGAGGGCGAGCGCGAAAGCGACGAGGATCGCGCCGCGCGCAAGAAACGGCTGGAAGAACGCCGCCTGCAGAACGATGCCGACGCCGCCGCGCGGGCAGATAGCCAGGCCGACTTTCGCGAGAAGGAGCGCACCAAGGCGCGCGGCATCTATCAGGCGACCATGCTGCTTCGCGCCGATCGCCTGGCCGCCAGCATGGTCGTGGAATATCTGCACCGTCGCGGTTGCGACGCGCCGCCCGGCGTCTGGCTGCGCGCCTCGGCCGAGCAGCCATACTGGCACGGACAGGACGAACGCGGCAGCCCTGCCGTCCTCTATACCGGTGTGGCGATGGTGGCGCCCTTCGTCGGCCCTGACCTGTTGCCGATCGGCTGCCACATCACCTGGATCGACCTGAAGCAGCCGCCGAAGTTCCGGCCGCTGTTGACCGATCCCGCCACGGGTGAGGTGCTGCCGACCAAGAAGATGCGCGGCTCGAAGAAGGGCGGGCTGATCCCGATCGTCGGCGATCCAGAGGCGCAGCGCTGGGTTGGCGGCGAGGGGATCGAGAACGGCGCGGCCTTCGCCGCGTGGGAAGGATATCGCGAGGATACGTTCTATTTCGCGGCCGGTGACCTCGGCAACCTGTCTGGCCCGGCCGATCCCTCGTCGCGCTTCGCGCATCCGACGTTGAAGAAGCCTGACGCCAAGGGCGTCGCGCGGCCGGTGATGGTCGCCGGGCCTATACCGAAGCGCGACCAGGATGCCGACGACGCCATGTGGGTGGCCGATCACGTCCGCGAGCTGGTGTTGCTTTCCGACGGAGATTCCGAGCGGGTGATGACGGCTGCCGCAATGGCTCGGGCCCGTGCAAGGCATGCCCGGCCGGGGCGCATCATCCCGGTCGTCTGGCCGCGCGCCGGATATGACTTTTCACGCATGGCAGTCGAGACGGGGGAATAGTGGGCAAGAAAAAGACTGGCATGCCTGAAGAGGTGGCCACCATTCTCGACGAAGCGACGCGCCAGGCCGAAGCAGCCGGGCTGCCCCGCACCCCGCTCGATGTCGATGTGACTGTCGACGAACTGGATGATGGCGAGCCGGGCACCGGGCCGCGCCGCGGCAGCAAGGTCGATATGGAGGCGGTCAAGGCTTGTGCAGGCCTCGACCATTCCGATACCGACAACGCCGAGCGTCTGCTTGCCCACTTCGGCGAGGATCTGCTTGTGCTGGCCCAGGCGAAGGCGCGCAAGGCCGCCTATGCGGTTTGGACTGGCACGCATTGGGATATCGACACCGGCGATCCGCGCTCGCTGGCGGTGGCACAGAACCTCGGCGGGCGTATCGCGCTGGAGATCGAGTACATCGATCACACACCGGCTGAGAAGATCGCGATCGAGCGCGGCCATGAGGCGCTGAAGAAGCTGGAGCAAGAGCGTTCTCCTGGCGAGAAGAAAGTCGCCAAGATGGCGGAGGCGGCCCAAAAGAACCTCGCTGCGCGCATCAGCCGGCGCATGTCGCACGCCGTCTCCTCGAAGAACAAGGGGCGGCTCGAGGCGATGCTCGCCTGTGCAGCACCCCACGTCATGCGCGGGCCTGACGAATTCAACGCCGACCCGCTGAAGGTCGCGCTGCGCGGCCATACATTGTGCTTCCGCAAAGTGATCAAGACGGTGCGCAATCCGGCCTTCGACGATCCCGACGACAACCGCGAAAACCTGCCCGAATTCATCGTGGCGCCCGTTGCCGAACTGAAGGTGGTCAAAGGCCATCGCCGGCAGGATCTGATCACACAGGTCGTGCCGGTCGATTACGACGCAAAGGCCGACTGCCCGAAATGGCTCGCCTTCATGACGCGCATGCTGCCGCACGAAGAGGTTCGGCGCATGGTCCAGGTGGCGGCCGGGCTCGGCCTGATCGGGCTTACGGTGCAAAAGCTGTTCTTCCACTATGGCTTCGGCGCCAACGGCAAGTCGGTCTTTCTGGAGGTACTTTGCCGCCTGCTCGGCGAGGTCTCGGTCACGCTGCCGTCAGAATCGTTCACCGGCGAGGGCAAGGCCGGCGGTTCGGCCAATCCGGATATGGCGCGGCTCTATGGCCGCCGTTTCCTGCGCGTCAAGGAAATGCCGGAGGGCGAGGATCTGCGCGAGAACCTGGTCAAGGACCTGACCGGCGGCGAGCACTTTGCCGTGCGTGACCTGTTCCAAGGCTATTTCGACTTCAAGCCGATCTTCACCGGCCACATGTCCGGCAACGGCTATCCGAAGATCTCCGGCACCGACAACGGCATCTGGCGGCGCATGGCCGTCGTCCACTGGCCGGTCGTTCTCGAGGCGAGTGAGCAGCGCGAGTTCGAGGAGGTCGTTTCCGAATTCCTGCCGGAGCACCCCGGCATCCTGAACTGGCTGGTCGAGGGCGTGATGATCTTCCTGCGCGAAGGCCTCGTCGTGCCCGATGCGGTGCTGGCGAAGACGCAGGAGTATCGCGACCAGATGGACCCGACGGCCGCCTTCGTGGCGCGCTGCGTGGTGCGCGAGGAGGGCGAGCCGGTGACGGCCAAGCAGTTCTATCAGGCGTATGTCGACTTCACGGTCGACCAGGGCGGCAAGCCGGTCTCGCTGACCCGCTTCGGCCTGATCATGCAGAAGAAGTACCGGCGCGAGGATGGCCGGATCGTCCACTACCACGGCATCCGCCTCGTCGACGTGCCGCCGCCCAAGCGCGAAGGCGGGTCCGGTCAGCATGATTTCGAGGAGCATCTCCGCTCATGAAGCGTCTCCCCGTGACCCCTCGTTTGGCTTGCATTTTGGCCCGCAAACCCATGCGCGCCTTGAATTCATTGGCTTTTCCATGGCGACACTTGGCGACACTCGCGCCAGTTCGCGCTACTCGCTTCGCAGTGAATAAGACAGCGAAAACAAAGGGTTGCGACAGTCTGCACCACTTTGGCGAGGGCTATAGGTGTGAAGAGGGGTCCGGGGGAGAAAAAGTTTTATGCGTATAGGCATCGAATAACTATCGCTACTCCCGCAACGACACGTCAACGCATTGAAATCGCTAAACAAAGCTGTCGCTTCATAACTATCGCTAAACTCACGCAAACTATCGCAAACTGTCGCAAGGATAAGAAGATGAAGACCGTGACCATTGAGGAATTGCTGACCTGGGCCTTCGTCAATGAATTGCCGAAGGGCGGCGGGGTTGACGGGCTGGACAACGCTAACTCGGCCTGGCGGATGCTGGAGGCGTCGTCATGGGGCAAGATCACCAGCTTTGCCGAGCTTGGCGCGATCATCGACAGGGGAAGGGGCGATACCGAGAATTACTGGATCGAGCAGGGCGAGCCGCATGACGACGCGGTTGCGGTCGGGCGGGCGGTTGCCGGGCTGTCGCGCTGCGACGTGGCGATCCCTGCGAACTGGTATGCTCTCGCCGACTGGCCCGATACCGAAGGCATGGCCGAAGCGGCGGTCAAGAAGGCCGTCGAGCGCTACATGGTGCGCACGCCGCAGCGGCGCGCGGCCGGCATCATCAGCCTCGTCGTCGGCACGGCCATTCTCGGGCGCGAGCCGGACTTCGCGGCCGAGCCGTCCAAGACGCGTATGATGGAACGCAGCGGCAAGCCGGCCTGGTTCGTCATGAAGCGGCTGACCGACATCCATAACCAGACCTATGACCTGGAGGTTCACGGCTATGACGAGCGCAAGCAAAGGCCGGTGAAGGGCGCCTATCGTAAATACGAGTTCTCGACCGATCCGACCGGCGACATCCTCGGCCGGCTCGATTACCAGATATGGGTCGCGGCCCTGCGCCGGCTCGAGGTCGAGATCGCCATGCAGCTGACCGGGCACAGGCTGGTCTATTCGGATCGCTCGATGACGCCATGGCTTGAGGCCGACAGGCCTGGCGTCGCCATCGTCGAAAGGGCAGCAGATCGGCCCGCGAAAAAAACTGCCGTTGCTTGTTGACGTGCGGGAGAAACTTGACATACATCTGAACACGGTAAAAAAGAAATCACCCCGGCGCCCCAAGCGACCGGGGTTTTTCATTGGGAAAAGGCCGTGACCGTCGAGCTTCATGTCGATGCGTCCGATTTTGCTGATCTTGGCCGCGCCATTGCGCGCCTGCCGGAGCAGATCAAGGCCAAGGCTGCTGCCCGCGCCATGCGCCGCGTCACCGAGATGGCGCGCAGCCGCATCATCAAGCGCGATGCCGAGCGCATCGATATCCCGCCATCGCGGGTGAGGGCGGTGACCACGGCGCACTTCAACGCGGGCGGCAACACGTCCGACGTGATCGTCCGCTCCGGCTGGATACCGCTCTACAAGCTCGGCGCCACCCAGACGGCCAAGGGCGTGCGCGTGCGATTGAGAGGATCATATCGCTCCGCCTTCATCGCAGGGATGAAGAGCGGCCACACGGGTGTGTTCAGGCGACAGGGCAAGGCAAGGCTGCCCATCCGCGAACTGTTCGGACCCAACCCTGCGCACGACATCACCAACAACCCGGAGGTCTACCTCCAGGTGCTGACCGAGATCATCGAACAGAGCCTGATGCCTCGCTACCTGCACGAGGTCGAGAACCTCTTGCCCCGCTGACCCCACCCCCGGTGTAGGGACCGTACCAGCGTCTCCGACCCAGACGGGCCCGGGGGAGCCCGGGATTTTTCTAGTAGGCGCGTCGGAAAGCGGTACACGCAAGAACGTGTGATGCACGCGTGCCGCACGGGACACTGCACGAGATGGTCATCGAAACCGACGCCGGCGCCGGCGAGTGGATTTCGATCACGGACGCCGCGGCGCGTTTGAGCGCGGCCGGCGACCGGATCGACCGCTCGACCCTGTCGCGCTACCTGAAGCAGCACGCGCAAGCGTTGCCGACGCGTGAGGAGGGTAAGTCCCACCTGGTCGAGTTCGGCGCGCTGATTGCGCACCGTGGCGAGAACATTCGTCTTCGCGCGCTGCCTGTTGCCGCTCCAGGCGCGGGCAAGTTGTCGGCCAAGCCGCCCTCACGGTTCGCCGGCAGCCAGTCGGACGGCTTTGCCCGCAAGGCGCAGGCCGATGCCGAGATGCGCGAGATGGACCTCGCCAAGCGTCGCGGCGAACTGACGCCGACGGCAGAGGTCGACAAGGCCGGCCGCGATGCGATCGCGCTGATGCAAAGCGCCTTCGACCGGGCGATCGAGAGCGAGGCGGCGAGCCTGTCGGTCAAGTATGGCTGGGATGAGCGTGTCGCGCGCATTGCACTGAAAGGATTTGTCCGCGTCGGCCTCGACGACTTCAACCGAGAGATCCGCGAGCGGCTCGACCAGCACGCGCGCGAGCGCGCATCCGGCGACACCGGGCCATTCGACCAGGCCGCCCTGCAATGAGCTATCACGACGCGCGGCTGTCCTTTCCGGAGCTGCCGCATGGCGCCGAAATCCTCTTCACCGGCCTCGAGGCCGCCAGCCGGCCAGTCGCCGACCTGACGATTTCGGAATGGGCCGACCGCTACCGCGTCGTCTCGCCGGAATCGGGATCGCCCTGGCCCGGCCCGTTCAAGACCGACCGCGTTCCCTACCTGCGCGAGCCGCAGGATTGCCTGCATCCCGACCATCCGGCGCGCCGGGTCACCTGCCGCTGGGCGGCGCAGCTCGGCAAGTCGACCGCGATCGAGAACTGGTTCGGCTTCATCGTCGACCAGGCGCCCGGCTCGATGATGATCGTGCTGCCGACGCTCGAGGAAGCGACCAAGTTCAACCGTGTCAAGCTGCAGCCGACCATCGAGGCCAGCCCGCGCATCGCGCACAAGGTGATGCCGGTCAACAGCCGCGACGAGCAGGGCTCGACCACCTCGTTCAAGCGCTATGCCGGCGGCTTCTGCCAGATCGTCAATGCGGGCTCCTCCAAGGGCCTGCAGATGGTGTCAATCAAATACCTCGCGATGGACGAGGTCACCGGCTATCCGCGCGACGTCGACGGCCGTGGCAGCCCGCGCGACCAGGCCCGGGCCCGCCAGAAGATGTATGGCGACCTCGCCAAGGAATGGGAAGGCTCGACGCCCGGCATCTCCGGAGAATGTGCAATCACCGGCGATTTCGAAGTCGGCGACCAGCGCTACTACTACGTGCCCTGTCCGCATTGCGGCATCTATCAGGTGCTCGAATTCGATCAGATGCGCGAGGCCGACCCGGCGGCCAATCTGCCGGTGCACATGGCCTGCATCGCCTGCAACGGCGCGATCCTCGACGGTCACAAGGCCGAGATGAATGCGCGGGCGCACTGGATCGCCCGCCGCGTCCATGACGGCGAGGAGAAGGTGCCGGAGGCGATCGCGCCCGACGACATCGCCCGCTGGCGCTGCGACCCGTGCGAGGGCCGCTGCCGCGACTGGCAGCCGAGTTACCATCTGTGGGCGGCCTACGCGCCGCGCGAACGCTTCGCCGATATCTGGCACCGCTTCAAGGATGCCGAAGGCGACACGACCAAGCTGCGCACCTTCTACCAGCAGGATCTGGCGCTGCCCTATGATCCCGGCGGCGTCGCCGTCGAATGGGAAAAGATCGTCGAGGCGGCGCGCAAGTTTCCGTTCCCGCGCGGCACCATCCCGGCCGAGGCCGGCATCATCGTCTCGGCCGCCGACGTCCAGGGCTATGGCATCAAATGGTCGGTCTGGGCGATCGGGCCGCGTGACCGCGCCTGGCTGATCGACCGCCAGGTGTTCATGGGCGCGCCGGACCAGGTTGACGATGCCTGGATCGAACTCGCCGACGCACTCGGCAAGACCTACCGGACCGCCGGCGGCGGCGAAAAGGGCCTCGACATTTCCGGCGTCGATTCGGGCTTCGCCACCGATCGCGTCTACCGCTTCTGCGCCTCGCGCCCGAACGTCTATGCGCTCGACGGCCGCCATCAGATCGGCCTGCCCTGGCTGGGCACCCCGGTGAAGAAGGATATTCGCGACCAGCGCAAGCGCATCATCATCGCCAAGGTGATGCTCTATCCGGTCGGGCTTTACGACATCAAGACCTCGGTGATGGCAGCACTGGCCAATTTCGTGCTCGGTCCCGACGAGAAGGGCAGCTGGCCGCGCAACACCATCCACCTGTCGAACGAGCTCTGCGACGACGAGTTCGCCAAGGAGATGACGGCCGAGCGGCTGGTCGACCCGGACGAGGAAGCGCGCGCCACGGTCTCGCGGCGGGCCCGCAATTTGATCAGCCCGAAGGCGCCGCGCGAGTGGAAGAAGATTTTAGGCCGCGCCAACGACTGGTTCGACACCACGGTCTATGCCTTCGCGCTGGCCTGGCATCTGAAGCATAAGCGCCGTCTCAACACCGAGCGCTGGGCCGATCTCTTGACCGAAGTGCATGGCAAGTCGACCGAACCAGATCTGTTCGAAGCGGCGGACGCCGGGCCGTTCACACAGAAACCGAAACCAGCTCGCGACATGAGCGAGAAACGGAAAGCCTGGGCAAAACGGAAATGAGCAAGCCACGCATCAGAGTGCCGGCCGGCTCATCGTCACAGGCACTCGCTGTCCAGCGCCCGCCGATGACCGCATCCTACCTTCGCGACAGCCGGTCCGGGATCATCAACACACGGGCGGCCTATCTGCGGGAGAGCCGTGACGATATTCGCCAAGCATGGCGCCGTTCGGCCAGTATTGCGGTCGACCTGATCCAGAATTCCGGCCGGCTGCGCGGCGCCGCGGACCAGGTCATTGCCGATACAGTCGGGGTCGAACTGGTGCTCAGCCCGCGGCCGAACCTCGCCCGCCTCGGCTGGAGCGAAAAGGAAGTCGCCGACTGGATCAAGTTGGTCAAGGAGGAATGGAAGCGCTGGTCGTGGAGCCCGCGCGAATGCGACCTGCGCGGCAAGTTCACCATCCCGCAGCTGGTCGATATCGCGCTGCGCTGGGATATGGCCTATGGCGAGGCGACCGGCGTCATGTCCTATATGAGTGCCGCCACGCGCCGCCATTATGGCATCCGGAGCGGCACCAAGCTCTGCATGGTCCCGCCGCACAGGCTTGTCCAGGATACCAGCGAGTTCGAAGGCCTCTACCAGGGCATCTTCCACGACGCCAATGGCCGGCCGACACATTACCGGTTCGAAGAACGCAATGCCGGCATGCTTGACAAGCGGGACTATCCGGCCATCGACGCGCAGGGTCGACCGGTCGTCATCCATGCTTTTGATCCGATGGATGCCACCGACGTGCGCGGCATCTCGCGGATGGCGCCGGCCTTTCGCCAGCACATCCAGCACGAGGTTCTGGTCGACACGACCATTCAGACGCAGATCCTGCAGACGATCTTCGCCGCAACCCTGACTAGCGCCTCGCCGTCGAAGGAAGCCTTCGAAGCCTTGGAGGCTTTGCCAGACGATCAGTCCGAACTGCGCGACGAGTTCCTCGCCTATTTCGGCGGAGCGCTCGAAAGGGCGCGGGACGGCGACATTACAGTTTCCGGCGACCCGCGCATCTCGCATCTCGCGCCGGGCGAAGAATTTATGCTGCACGGCGCCAAGACACCGGGTCCGCAGTTCCTGCCGGTCTGGCAGGCGCTGTCGCGCGACATGGCTCGCGCAATTGGGATCACCTATGGCGGCCTGACGATGGACCATAGCAACGCGACCTATTCGTCGACGCGCATGGAGAATGCATCGATCTGGCCCGTCGTCGTGCGCCGCCGCGAGCGAATCGCCGGCCCGATCTGCCAGTCGACCTATGAGAACTGGCTCGACGAAAGCGTTGGCGAGGGGCGTATTCCATTCAAGGGCGGCTACATGACCTTCGCAGCAAACCGCGATCTGGCATGCTGGGCGCTTTGGCAGGGCCCGGCGAAACCTTCGGCTGACGACGGCAAGAGCGCAAAGGCCTCCACCGAGCGCCTGGTCAACGGCACCTCGACGCTAGCCAACGAATGCGCCGAACTCGGCTACGACCCTGAAGAAGTGTTCGAGCAGCGCGTGCGCGAGCACCAGAAATATGTCGCTGCCGAAATGCCTTCGCCCTTCGTGCCGCGCAATGCCGGCCCGCCCGACACCGCCGCGCCCGAAGAGCCGGTTAAAAAGGCAGCCGCATAATGACAATTCTGGTCAAGATCGCTGGCGTCACTGTCGACGCGGAAGATCCGTGTGCTCTCTATCAGGCGCTTTATGCGGCCAAGCTGAAGCTGATCGCCGGCGAACGTGTCGAGGAAACCGAGGTGCGCTCGCCGGTCACCCACCAGCGCGTCCGCGTCTCGGTCGGCAGCGTCGCCGCGCTCGATGCCGAGCTGATGCGGCTTGCTGCGGCTTGTTCGGCACTGTCCGGCAAGCGGTCACGCTACGCCAAGTCCATGCGTTTCATCCGAGGATATCCTAATGGCGGCAATTCTTGCTGACGGCGAGCTGACGCTCTCCGGCGATGTAGGCGACGCATGGTTTGGCGACAGCTTCACCTATTCCGAGGTCGTCATTCTGCTTGCGCAGATCGATGACGATGCCGAACTGACTGTCCGGCTGAATTCCGGGGGCGGCATTGCCACTGAGGGCGCTGCAATCCACGCGCTGCTCGCCCGCCGCGGCGGCCGCACGGTTGTTGTCGTCGAGGGTATCGCGGCGTCGGCCGCCTCGCTGATCGCCATGGCAGGCGAAACGGTGACCATGGCCGAGGGGTCGATCATGATGATCCACGATCCGTCCGGCATCACCTTCGGCACGTCCGACGATCACGCCAAGTCGATCGAAGGCCTCGAGGCATTGGCAACCGCCTATGCCCGTGTCTATGCGGCGAAGTCCGGCCTGACGGCCGACCAGTGCCGCGAGATCATGAAGCGCGAGACCTGGCTGACAGCCGCCGAAGCGGTCGAGCAAGGTTTCGCCGACGATGCCGGCGACGGCAAGGCTGGCGCAGTCGCCGCCTTCGATTACCGAATTTACGCGCATGCGCCGAAGCGGCTCACCGCTCTGGCCAAGAAAAACGGCTGGTCGCATGAAGCGGCCAGTTCGCCAGCGGCGAAGTCCGCTGAGACCAACCGTCAGCAAAAGGAGACTTCCATGACGGACAAAGAACGCGCGGACGCCTTGGCCGCCGAGCTTGAACAGATGAAGACCGCCCATACGGCTGCGCTTGCCAAGGCTGCTGCCGACGCTATCGCTGCCGATCGCGCCCGGCGCACGGCGGTCATGGCACTGGACGAAGCCAAGGGCCGCGAGGCGCTTGCCGACACGCTGATCGCGACGCAGCTGTCGGTCGAAGACATCAAGGCGGCGCTCGCGGCGGCGCCGAAGGCCAGTGAAGCCGACCAGAAGGCTTATGAGCAGCAGCGGCTCAACGCTGCCGGGCTCTCGCTGCCGGGCGGCCAGAAACCCGCCGATGCTTCGGCCGGCTGGAAGAAGGCGGCGGACAGCATCAACAAGCGCAACGGCTGATCGAGCCTTTCGCGCACCATCCTCAAAATCGTGAAAGGCTGAAGCCATGACGACTGTTACCGAAGGCCGGCATGCCGGCGAATTCCTGCTCAGCGAGGCGAATTTCCACCGCTCGCGCGATAACGCCACCGTCGCCTTTTTGCAGACGCTTCTTGCCGGCACTGTGCTCGGCCGCATCGCGGTCGTTGCCGGCGTTGTCACCACCGCGGCCGCCGATGCTGGCAACACCGCCGGCTCAGGCGCGCTGACGCTCGCCAATCCGGCCGTCTCGTCCAGGGTCAAAGACGGCGTCTACAACATCATTTGCACTGAGCCGGCGACCAATGGCGGCACGTTCGAGGTGACCGATCCGACGGGCAAGTCGATCGGCAAGGCGGCGGTCGGCGTCGCCTTCAACAAGGAAATCAAATTCACCATCGCCGACGCCACGGACTTCGTCGCCGGCGACCGCTTCACCGTCACGGTCGCGGCCGACGCGGATGATTTCCAGTATGTCGCCTACAACCCGGCCGGCACGGACGGTTCCGAGGTCGCGGCGGCAATCGCGCTCTATCCCGCTGTCACGCCGGCCGACGCGACGGCGGCCATCGCCATCATCGCCCGCTCGGCGGAAGTCAACGGCCACCAGCTCGAATGGCCGGCCGGCATCGCTGCCGCCGACAAGGCCGACGCGGTCCAGGCGCTCGAGGCGCGCGGCATCATCATCCGCAACTGACGGTGCGGCGGGTGACCGCCGGCCATTCCGATTGAGCCCGCGGCCCGCCGCGCCGAACCATTCCTGCCAGTCAGGATTTCCAAGGGAAACCCAAAATGGACAACATCCTCGACATCTTCAAGAATGACGCGTTCAGCTGCACGTCGCTGACCGATTTCGTCAATGACCTGAAATACAGGCCCGGCCGCATCGGTGAGATGGGCCTTTTTTCTTCGCATCCCGTCACCACCACAAGCATCGCCATGGAGCGCGTTGGCGACATCCTGCAGCTGGTCAAGCCGAGCGCCCGAGGCGGTCCCGGCGAGACCCGCGACATGCCCAAGCGCAAGATGACCGATTTCAAGGTGCCGCACTTCCAGCGCGACTGGGGCGTGCTCGCCGACCAGGTGCAGAACGTTCGCGCAAAAGGGACGTCTGACCAGTTGGCGACGGTGCAACAGATAGTCGGTGCCGTCATTGCGGCCAATACCTCGGATTTCGACCTGACCGAGGAGCATGCCCGCCTTGGAGCCGTCACCGGCATCATCACCTATGCCGATGGCACGACCCTCAATCTGTTCACCGAATTCGGCATCGGCCAGGTCGCCGAAGTCGATTTCGACCTGGACAACCCCACCCCTGCCGATGGCGCCCTTCGCCTCGCCTGCACCAAGGTCATCCGAGCTGAGAAGAAGGCGCTCGGCGCCGTGCCGTTCGCCTCCGTCAACGCCTTTGTCGGCGACACTTTCTTCGACCAGTTGCTGACCCATAAGGAGGTTCGCGACACCTACAAGGGATGGTCCGAAGCCCAGATCCTGCGAGACTCTTTCGTCGGCAAGAACCGCTCATCGAATCCGACGTTCGAATTCGGCGGCATCGTCTGGGAAAACTACGGCGAGATCGACGGCGAGGGCGTCGGCATCGCCGCGACCAAGGCGCGCTTCTTCCCGGTCGGTGTGCCGAACCTGTTCAAGACCTACATCTCGCCGGCCGACTACATCGAGACCGTCAACACGCTCGGCGAGCGTCTCTACGCCAAGCAGTGGCAGATGCCGAACGACAAGGGGATCAATGGCGAGTTGCAGATGAATGCGCTGCAGCTCTGCACCCGTCCCGGCGCGCTGATGGGCGCCTGCAACACCTGACCGCCCCGGCGGCGCTCGGCGCCGCCAATACCCTGTACCGAGGCGCTTGGTTATGATCGACTGGAACGAGGCTTCGGCGGCGCTCGAATCGACCGTCGCCGAAGTCTTCGACCGCGAGAGCTTCCGCGTCGTGCCGACGGCGCGGCGCGTCGGCGTCAACGATACACGCATGGCCGATCCAGACCGTATCGGCTTCCCATTCCTCGGATCGATCCATTTCGGCCCGGCCGCTCTCGCGCCCGGCTTCTCGCATCCGTCCATGCTGTCTTCGGATCGCGACCGGGCGCGCGAAATGCCGGCGCATGAGGCGGTCGTTACCGCGCTGTCGACCAACTGGCTCGAGCCGGTGAAGGTGGAAGACCAGATCGTCTGGCTTGACCTCGAGACCGGCCTTGAGAAGGGCCGCTTCATTGTCGCGGCCATTCCGGTCGACGGCGGCAGTCGGCTTGCCATCTTCG
Source organism: Mesorhizobium sp. M1182 (assembly GCF_040318335.1). Taxonomy (NCBI): domain Bacteria; kingdom Pseudomonadati; phylum Pseudomonadota; class Alphaproteobacteria; order Hyphomicrobiales; family Phyllobacteriaceae; genus Mesorhizobium; species Mesorhizobium sp. M1182. The sequence goes on along the minus strand of NZ_JAMYMD010000004.1, from coordinate 108,600 downwards.
TCAACCGCACCAAGGGCCGGCCATGACCATTGCCGCCGAAATCACCCGGCTGGCCGCTATCGAAGGCCTGTGCCCGACTGTCGCGATGCTTGCCGGCACCACGCTGCCGACCTTGGCGCGCCACCGCGTCTTCGACAGCCGCCGGCCTTCGATCGACGAACTCGACCCCGGCGAGGAATACACGCCGGTGCTGTCGCTGTTCACCCGCAAGTCGGAATCGCCGCGCCGCGGCCAAGGCCAAGGCAGTGTCGCGAGGAACGGCCGCACCATGCTCGAGGTGGTGGCGGAGCTTTGTGTGTCGGCGCAGGACGAGGACGGCTCGCCCTATACCGACGCCATGGTCGGCTCCGACCCGAAGGCGCGCATCGCGCTGTCGGCGCTCTGCGCGCAGGTGCGCTTCGTGCTGACGCAAGGGCCGACAGGCACGCTCTTTCGCCAGATCGTCATGGCCATAGAAAGCATCGACGAGGAAGGCTTTGCCGTCCCCGAGCTCGGCCTGCGCTGGCAGCGCACCACCATGCTGTTCGACTGCCAGATACCCGACGACGATTTCTCCGGCGGGGCAGGGCTGCCGCAACCGGCGGCGCGCATCGCAGCACTTCTGCCCGACAATTCCTACGCCAAGGCCACCCTGGCCAATATGGCCGCGCAGTTCGTCGCCGGCGCACCATTGCCGATCATCGACACGATCGCCTTCGAAGTAAAGCAGGCCGGCGTCTCCGGTGAGATGGGTCCTGCCGCGGCGATCGCGCAACCCTTTCCCGAGATCGAGGAACAGACATGACCACGCTCGTTCACGTCAGACTGGCGGATGCCGCACATCGCATGCCGCACCCGTTCAACCCGAGCGTCGACTTCCCGGCCGAAGGGCTGACCGTGGACCGCGAGGATCCGGCCTGGATGCAGCTCATCAATGACGGCTCGCTGACGATCGTCGAAAAAGAAGCGCCTGCCTCGGCAGGCAAGCGCAAGGAGAAAAACTGATGGGCATCCTGTTCAACAACATCCCCGGCGCCGGCCTGGTCGCGCCGCTGTTTGCCTTCGAGGTGACCTCCGGCGGCAGCTACCAGTCGGCGTCGCGCCTGCTGCTGATCGGCCATAAGAACACCGGCGCGCTAATTGCAGACAATACCCCGACGCCGGTCGGCTCGGCGCAGGAAGCCGTAGCACTTTGCGGCGCCGGCTCGATGCTGGCTGAAATGGCGCGTGTCGCGTTCTTGAACGCGCCGACGCAGGAGACATGGATCTTGGCGGTACCCGCGACCGGCACGGCGCGCGTCGACACCATCAAGGTCAATTCGGTTCCGGCCGGCGGCGGCGTCGCCACCGTCGAGATCGGCGGCGAGCCGGTGCAGGTGCAGATCGCCGCCGGCGACAGCGTCAATACCGTCGCCGCCGCCCTTGCTGCTGCCATCAACGCCTATTTCAACGCGCTGACCGGTGCGGCGCTGTCGGTCGCCGCGACGGTCGCCACGGACACGGTGACGGTGACCGCCCGCCATCTCGGCCTGATCTATGTCGACTATGACTTCTATGTGCCGACCGTCGTTGCCGGCAACGCCTTTGCCGGCGCTGCCGTCACCATCACCAACACCGTGGTGCCGACCGGCAGCCCGGACCTGTCGGCGGCTCTGGCCGCACTCGGCGACGATCCCTTCGACTGGATCGTCTCGCCCTTTTCGGATGCCACCAACATCGCCCGCTACACGGCGGCGATGAACGATGTGTCCGGCCGCTGGGCATACAATCGCCAGGTCTATGGCCATGTCTTCACCACCGCGGCCGGCACGCTGTCGGCGCTGACCACGATCGGCTTGGCGCTCAACGACCGTCACCTGACCATCCACCCCCGTCTGCCTGTCGCTGCCGGCAATCCGACGCCGGCCTGGCTGGCCGCATCTGCCCGCACGGCGCGCATCGTGCCGTGGCTGTCCGACGACGCCACGGGCAATGTCTCGCGCAACCAGAAGGGCCTTGTCGTGCAAGGCGAGCGGCCGCCGCGCGATCGATCGCTGGTGCCGACCTATGCCGGCCGCAACACCATGCTGCGCTCCGGCATCTCGACCGTCATCGTCAACACCGATGGCGGCGTGGCGATCGACAAGGTCATCACCACTTACCAGAAGGATGCCAACGCGCAGCCGGACGAGACGTTTCGCGACATCCAGGCGATCGGCCAGCTCGTCGCCATCCTGCGCTATTTCCGCGCGCAGTTGTCCTATGAGCACGGCCAGAAGGCGCTTGCCGACGAAAACCCCGGCGGCCTCGGCGCGATCTCGACGCCGAAGTCGATCAAGGCGACGCTGGTGCATGCCGCCGACACGCTGGAAAACCGGGGCGTGCTGGAAAACGCGCGCGGCTTTGCCGACCGGCTGATCGTCCAGCGAAACAGCCAGAGCGCCAACCGCGTCGACATCATGGCGCCGATCGACCGCGTCAACCCGCTCGACGTGATTGCCGCCAACGCGATGCTCTACAGCCAGTATCGCGCCGTCTGATCGCCGACTGACCATCCATTCAACTGAGAGGAAAAACCGATGCAGAATTTCGGCGGAGAAATGACGTTCGGTCTTTCGACCGGCGAGCGGATCGTGGTGCGCGGCGCGGCCGAGATCATGCCGTCCAATCTCGAGATCACCGGCGCCGCCAACCAAGACGGGTCGGTGTATCGCACGAGCGAGCCGACCGGCTTCAAGGCCAACCTCACCTTCGAGGATTTGCCAACCGACGATTGGAACCGGCTGATGCGGGCGTCAGGCTTCAACGTGACGCTCAATGAAAGCTTCACCGGGGTCCAGCATCTGTGGACCGAAGCCGCCTTTACCGGCACGCCGACGATCAACCGGGCAACCGGTGAAGTCACCGGCGTGGCGCTGATCTCTCGCGTCTACCGGAAGATCTGACGATGGCGGAAACGGTCGTTCCGCTGTCGAAGCGCTATGAGGCGCACGGCGAAGCCTTCGAAAACGTCACCCTGCGCGAGCCGCGCTTCGAGGATCTGCTGGCGCTGGGCGAGCCCTACGAAATACAGCGCGCCGCCGGCAACAATGTCGTGATCGAGAATGTCGACACTGTCGCTGCGTATGTCCGCCGCTGTGTCGTGGCGCCGGGGATCGAGAAGCTTGGCGCGCTCGATCTGGCGGATGCCAGGCAGGTGCGTGATGCGGTGATCGGTTTTTTTATGCGTACCGCGCCAGCGGTCACCGAGTAGGCGAGGTCGTCGGTATTCAGGCCGACGACCTGATGTTCTTCTTCGGCTGGCAGCCCGGAATTGTGCTGCCGATGCCGTTTTCTGAAATCGCCATGCTGCACAGGCGCGGCATTGAATTCCTGAAGCGCAGGCCGAAGACATGAGCAACCGCACGATCGAGGCCATACTGCGCCTGTCGGCGAAGCTCGGCCCGATGGGCGCCTTCGGCCAATTGTCCAGCAAGCTCAACCAGGTCAACCAGAAGGCTCTGGCGTTCAATCGCACGCAAGGCCTGATGGCGCGCAACAGCATGCTGGCGGCAAACGCCATTCGCGGTCTCGTCGCCTATGGTCTGGTGCGCGGCGCCGGGCAAATGGTAACGAACTTCGCTGGCGCTGAACGGCGGCTGAACCGCATCGCCATCAATGCCGATGCCGGGAAGGAAAAGCTTGGCGAGATGTTCCGCACGGTCGACCGCGCCGCGCTCGACTATTCGATGACGCAAGACAGCATCACAGACGGGCTCGAATCGCTTGTCGCTTCCGGACGCAGCCTCGACGATGCGCTGTCTTTCCTGCCGTCAGTCGCCGCCACGGCTCAGGCCGCCGGCGCCGAGATAGCCGATATCGCCACCACGGCGGACGCGATCGGCAATTCTTTCCATTTCGCCGGCAACAACATGCAGCGCGCCTTCGACATCCTTGTGACTTCGGGCAAGCAAGGCAAGTTCGAGCTGAAGGACATGGCCCAGTACCTGCCGTCGCTGGCGCCGGCCATGGCCTCGCTCGGGTATGAGGGTGAGAAGGGACTGGGCAAGCTTGCCTCGATGCTGCAGACGGTGCGCCTGCAAACCGGTGACGCAAGTTCGGCCGCGACCAATTTGCAGAACGTCCTGCAGAAGATGGAATCAAACGAGACGGCGAAGAGCTTTAAGAAGTTCGGCGTCGATCTGCGCAAGGAAATGGCCAAGGCGCGCAAGGAAGGCCGTGACCTTATCGATGTGTTCATCGAACTGACCGAACGGGCGCTTAAAGGCGATCTGTCGAAGATCCCGCAACTGTTCACCGATGCCCAATTCCAGCAAGGCATGCGCGCCCTTTTGCAGGGCCGCGACGCCATGGAGGGTTTCCAGAAGGCGCTCGAAAATGTCGACGGCGCGACGATGCGCGATCTCGGCCGCGTCCTCGATGATAACCAGTCGAAGATCGACCGCATGGGTGCATCGTGGGAGCGCATGGTGCGCGCGATCGGGTCGGGTATTGCACCCGCGGCCACCGGCGCCATGGACTTCGTCAGCTCCAACATGGACAAGGCGCAGTTCATTAATGCGGAGCTCGACAAGGAAGGCATGGGCTGGTGGGAAAAGCGCATGTGGTGGCTGCGCAACGGCTTCGACAATCAGAACCAGGGGCTGACCGCATTCAAGGGCGGATGGCGGTCGCCCGAAGGCCTGGTCGCCGCCAAGGGGCCGATGAGCGCCAGCCCGGAATTGCCGTCGCGGCGTCAGGACCAGCCGGGCCGCACGCCGATCCCGACACCGCGTCCGGTTGCGCCGAGCGTGGCCGAGCAATACCGGCTCTACGGTCGCGGCCACGCTGCCGCGGTGCGCAACAGTGTTCAGGTCGAGAAGCCGTCCGGCTACTTCGGCAACGAAATCGATTTCAGCGCGATGGAACGGGCCACGGACGCCGCAGCGGCCGACCTGAAGGGCGCCGGCGTCGAGACGGCGTCATCCGTTGCCGACGGCGGCAAGCAGGCCGGTGACAGCATCAAGTCTGGTGCCGACACTCTGGCATCGGTCGCGGGCAAGCTGGAAGCGGCAATCGTCGCCGGCGCCAATGCGCTTGCCGGCGCCGCCCGCAGTGCTGCCGCCGACCTGTCGCGGCCCATCGGCTCGCTTAAGGCGGTTCGCGCCGACACCGGCAAGTCCAACGCTGGCCATTTGATGGGACCGCGTTGATGCGTGACTGGCTGAAGGCCTTCCGGCCCGCCTCGTTCCGCGGCGTGCCGTTCTTCGTCGAGGCCGAGGAAGCCGAAGGCGGCCGGCGTGTCGCCATCTCGCCGATCGCCTATTCCGATCTGCATGTCACCGAAGACATGGGCGGCGATGTCAGGCGCTTCAGCCTGTCGGCCTATGTCGCGGGTGATGTTGCCGATGCCGCCGCCCGCAATTTCACCGCAGCACTCAATGCGCCTGGCGCCGCCACGCTGGTACTGCCGATGGGCGGTCCGGTGCTGGTGCGCGTGCCGCGCTGGTCGCTTTCGCGGGAGCGCGGCCGTGCCGGCTATGTCGGCTTCGAGATCGAGTTCGTTTTGGCGGGGCTCGCCTCGCTGCCTTTCGCCGCAGTGCCCGGCGCCTTTGCCATCGCCGCCAAGATCGCCGCCGGCATTGACGTGATCGCGTCTGCCGCCGCTTTCCGCATGCGCGATGTCGCGCCCGGTCAGGCGGCACCCTCGGCACTCGCTGCCGCATCCGCCGCGGTGGCGATGGCCTCGGTCGCCGATGCGGCGGAGATGCCGGCCGAAACGCGGCCCGTCATTGCCGATCAGATTGCGACGATCACGCGCCTGTCGTCGGAGCCGGTCACCCAGGCCGGGCCGATTGCTGCGGCGATCGTCTCGACGGTCGGCGCCATCGCCGATGCGGCGAGCCCGACCGAAGCCACTGAAGCTTTTGCGGTTGCGGCCGCACCTTCCGGCACCGATGTCTTCGCCCTGGTGTCGGTCGCCGCCTTCGCCGCCGGGTTTTGCCAGGCGCTTGCTGCCGGCGATTATATTTCGCGCCAAGATGCGCGCCGTGCCCGTGACCGCATTGCGCCGGTCGTCGATCCCGTCCTTGAGGCCCTGTCGACAGGCCTCGACGTTGCGGTCAGCGAATGGCTGTCGGATATCGCTGCGACCGCGGCATCCGACCTCAGTGCCGTTGCCGCCAATCGGGCGCCGCTGGTCAGCGTTCAGACCGAAATATCGCTGCCGGCGACGGCGCTGGCCTACGCGCTTTATGGCGATGCCGGCCGGGCCGGCGAGCTGGTCCAACGCAACAGCGTCGCCACACCGGCGGCCATGCCGATCAGCTTCGAGGCCATTGCCCCTTAGCTTACGGGTACACGCTGCCTCACAGGGCGGCCTGAGAGGATCGTGCCTTGCCGCTTGAGACCATAGTCATCCAGGCTGGCGGGCTGTTCCTGCCGTGGCAGGATGTCTCGATCTCGATCTCGGCCGAAGAGGCTGTGCGCAGCGCCGTCGTCACCGGGCATATACCGCCAGGTGCCTCGCCGCCTTGGCCCGATGACAAGGCCAGCCTGACGGCGAACGGCACGCTGCTGTTGACCGGCTATGTTCGCGACCTCAGGCCCGACCAGGGATCGGACGACTGGAAGGCCACGATCTCGCTGGTCTCGCGGACGGTCGACGCGGTCGAGACCTCGATCCTGCACAAGACCGGCCTGGTCGAGAACAGGGACATCAAGGGCATCGGCGAGGCCTTCGACAATTGCGGCATCGGCATCGAGGCGAAGGGGTCGTTCGAAACAATCGCCAAACACCAGATCGAACCTGGCGAATCGCTGTATTCGACGCTGGAGCCGCTGGCGCGCGCCGAGGCGGCGATCATCCACGACACGCCGCAAGGCAAATTGCGCATCGTCCAGAAGCCGGAGGGGTCGCATAGCGGCGGCCTGGCGGCTGGCGTCAACATCATCTCTGCCGCAGCGGAATTTTCGGGCGAGGGCAGGTTCAACCCGGTTATAGTTCGCGGCCAGCAATCGCGCGGCACGACACCGCAGGCCATGCGGCCGGAGGCCAAGGCATCTGATCCCTCGGTCGGCCGCAGCCGCCCCAAGATCGTCGTTCTCGATGGCGAGGCGACGACGAAGCATATGAAGAACGCAGTCGAATGGGAGGCCCGCGCGGCTGCCGGCCTCGCGGTCAACGCAACCATCACCGTGTCTGGCTGGCGCGATGCCGGCGGCAGGATCTGGACGCCGAACTTTCTGGTCTACGTCCGCCATCCGCGCATCTATCTCGACCAGATGATGGTCATCAAATCGGTGGAACTGACGCAGGACACGCAAGCCGATGGTGACGGCACGCGGGCGACCTTGACCTTGACCGATCCGCGCGCGCTCGGCGGCTCTTCATCCGGGTCTAAATCGGGCAAGGGCTGGTCTGCGCCGGAGCCAAAGGCGGAGTATTCGGCGCAATGAAATCCTCAGCGCACCTGACGCGTTTTGAGATTGATTCTTCGCGCTTCGACAATGGCCAGCTGCTGATCTCCGGTCGCGGTCTTGCCGGCGAGACGTTCAAGGATCTGCTCTACGTGCAGCCGCACGGCGCCGCCAGCCGGCCGCCCAAAGGTTCGATCGGCGTCGCGATGGTGATGCCTGGCCGCCGCACCCAGGCGATGCTCATGGGCATCGAGCACGCGGAGCACCGGCCCGACCTGCCGGACGGCGCCGCGGCACTTTACGATGCGTCTGGAAACATCATCAAACTGTTCGCCGGAGGCGTGACCATGGATTTCGGCTCGCGGACAATCACGCTGACCGGCGGCACCTGGAATTTGCAGGGCGATCTCAACGTCGACGGCAACATCACCGCCACCGGCTCGATCATCGACGCCGGCGGCAACACGCCGCACCATACGCACTGATGATAAGGATCGTTCCACTCACCGGCGACGGCGAACCGCTTTTGTCGCCCGATACGCTTTGGGACGGCACGTCAGGCGACTGGGCGCTTGCCGGCGACGACAAGGCCAATGCCGGCGGCCTGCGCGCCAAGGCGGAACTTGCCACCGCCGTGATGCTCTGCCTGATGACTGACGCCCGCGTCGAGCCGGACGAGCTGCCGCCTGAAGAGCAGAACCGCGGCTGGCCGGGCGACAGTTTCGACCTGCGCACCGACCTCGGCGAGACGGTGATCGGCTCGAAACTCTGGCTGCTGCGCCGTTCCACGGCAAACGACGCGACCGCGTTGCGTGCTGAAGACTTTGCCCGTGCCGCCCTGCAGACGCTGATCGACCAGGGCGCGGTCTCGACGGTCGAGGTGACTGGTACGGCCGACCCGGCGCAGCGCCGCATCGATTTGAAAATCACCTTGAAGGACCGCGATGGCGCGGTCGTCTTCGATCGCCGCTTCGGCGTCCTGTGGGAGCAATTGCGTGGCCTGGACCGTCCTCTCGCCAACTGAGATTTCGACCCGGCTGCGCGGCACCTTGCGGCGCTACCTGCCGGGCACCGATGCGCTGGTTTGGCCGAACAATTTGACCGCGATCGTGAAGACCGTCGCCGCAGGCATGCACGACATGCATCTGCGCGCCGCCTGGCTTTACGATCAGATTTTCGCCACGACCGCCAGCGTCCAGCATCTGGAACGGCACGGCGCCGAGCTCGGCATCTATCGCCGGCCGATGGCGCGTGCCGAAGGCGTGGTGACGCTCAATGGCTATGCCGACACCATCTATCCGGCCGGCATCGCCTTCATCGCCGGCAACCGGCTCTATCGCTCGGTTTCCGATGCGCGCTCCGACCTGGCCGGGCAGCTCGCGCTGATGATCCTGTCCGACGATTATGGCGTCGCCACCAACATTGCCGCCGGCGAGACATTGCAGCGCGCCGACCCGACGCAGTTCCCGAACCTGGAGCTGGAAGCGACCGTGGCCAGCGGCGGCATTGGCGGCGGTGCAGATACGGAGACGGATGCCAGCCTCCGCGCGCGCATCCTTGACCGCAAGCGCAGGCCGCCGCAGGGCGGCGCCTATTCGGACTACGAGCAGTTTGCCCGTGCCGTGCCCGGCGTCACCCAGGCCTGGGCCTTTCCGTTCGCCGATGCGCCCGGCACGGTCGGCGTCTGGTTCCTGTTCGAAGGCCGCCTCAATGGCATTCCGGAGGCAGGCGACATCGCTCTGGTGCAGGATGCGCTGGAAGCGCGGCGACTGATCCGTGCCGGCCTGTCGGTTTCGGCACCGATACCGTCGCCGCTCGACATCACCATTGCCAATCTCGCCGTCGACACGGTGCAGACGCGCGCTGCGATTGCCGCCTCGATCGCCGCCATGCTGGTCAGGCGCGCCCGGCCGGGCGTCGCTTCCGCGCCATTCACTCTGTCGCGCTCGTGGATCTCGGAGGCGATCAGCCTTGCTGTCGGCGAGGACCGGCACTTCCTGATCAACCCGTCCGGCGACATCATCTATGTCGGCGGTGAGATGCCGGTGCTTGGCACGGTCAACTATGTCTGACGCCACGCGCTGGCCGCGCTATCCGGGCGAGGACGAGCTTGCCTTCTTCCATTTCGCCCCGGACGATCCGTTCATCGGCGCGCCGCCGCAGGGCGATGTCCTGTCCGATCCGTCCGACGAGGCCGCAGAAGGTTTTCTGACGGCGCTGTTGCCGAAGGGTGCGGCTTGGGGCACGCCCGACAACCAGGCGCTCGATCCGCTGTCGGTGCTGTCGCGGTTCTGGCGCGCGGTCGGCTCGGCCTTTGCCGATGCCTATCGGGCGCTGTTCGGGGTAGCGCTCGAATCGACGGCGGTCACGTTGGTCAATTCGCTCGACGACTGGGAAATTGAATACGGGCTGCCCGATCCCTGCCTCGGGCCGGACCAGACGATCGACGCGCGCATGCGCTCGTTGCTGCTGAAGATCCGCTCCGGCGGCACCATCACGCCGGCCGATTTCATCAGGCTCGCCGCCGATGCCGGCTATGCGATCTCGATCGAGGAGCCGACGCCGTTCCGGGCCGGTGCGTCGACTTGCGGCGGCCCTGAGGCAATCGCCGGTGGCGAGGTGGTTGAATATGTCTGGATCGTCAGCGTGCCTGGTGTTTCGGTCGAATTCTTTCGCGCCGGCGACGGCCGTGCCGGCGAAACGCCGCTCGGCCGGCTCGGCCTGCCTGACGATCTTATCTGCCTGTTCAACGCGCTGAAGCCAGCCTGGACCACCATCGTTTTTTCCGTCTGAAAAGAGGCCGCCATGAAGTTCGTCAATCCGCGCAATGCGCCGCCATCCGATGAGCGCATTCCTTACTGGAACGAGAACCGGCCGGCGGGCCTTACCGGCGCCATCCCTCCGGCCGATGTCTTCAACGACCCGCAGGACGAGATCCTGAAGGTGATCGTCGAAGCCGGCCTCACACCCGATGCTGCGGACAAGACGCAGCTCTGGCAGGCGCTGCAGGCGCTGATCGCCGACATTGTTTCGGGCAGCACGCCGTCGATCGAGGTGCCGCCCGGCTCGGTCTCGATGTTTGCTGCCGCGACCGCGCCGACCGGCTGGCTGAAATGCAATGGCCAGGCCGTCAGCCGCACCACCTATGCCGATCTGTTCGCGGCGATTAACACCAGCTGGGGCGCCGGCGATGCGGTCACCACCTTCAACCTGCCCGACTTCCGCGGCGAATTCCTGCGCGGCTTTGACGACGGCCGCGGCATCGACACCGGACGCGTCTTCGGCAGCCTGCAGGACTATGCGACGGCGCGGCCGCAGAACGACACCGTTCAGCGCGTCGATCCGTTAACCGGCGATCCCGTCACGCTCAAGCAGGCCGGCAATCCGTCGCCGGCGACCAATCCGTCGCAGGTCGGCTTTGTCCGCGCCTCGAAGCTCGGCGAGCGCATCGTCACCGGCGATTTCGATCCGGGCGGCGGCGGCAACCCTTATGTCGACGTCGTCAACGTCGTGACCGGCGACGCAGAAACGCGGCCGCGCAACCGGGCCGTGCTGTATATAATTAAAACCTGACGCCTCGCGACGCGCACCGGCCGTTTCGGCCTCAAATCTCTTCCCCCACAACTGGATTGACCCATGGCCGCACCTGACCTGTTCGGCATCCTCGATGTCGTCAAGAAACTGACGCCGCCGGCGGGCATGGGCACCGCCCATGTCGACGGCTTCTCCTGGGCGCGCAACGGCCTCTCCTATGGCGATTCGACCAAGCTGACCGCCGATGACTGGAACCGCATCATCGCCAATCTGCGCGTCGTGCTGATCGCCTCCGGGGTTAATCTTTCAACCCTCGACCCCGCCGACCCGGCGCTGCTGAAGACCGTGCTGGAGCTCTATCTGGGTGCGGCGGTCACCGACATCCTGTCGGGCGTCGATGTCGGCGGCTACGGCATGATGGCCAAGGCCATCTATGACGCCAACAATGACGGGCTGATCGACATCGATCATGGCGGCACCGGCGCCTCGAGCCTGATCGATGCTGCCGACAATCTATCGGCCATGTCGACCGACATCGCCAGTGCGGCGACCACCGATCTTGGCGACGCCACCGGCATCAATGTCCGCATTACCGGCACGGACGCGATCTCGTCCTTCGGCTCGGCGCCGGGCGGCGCCATCCGCCGCCTGACTTTTGCCGCAGCGCTGACGCTGACCCATAACGCCACCAGCCTGATCCTGATCGGCGGTGCCGACCTTGCGACCGAGGCCGGCGATACCGCCTGGATGCAGTCTCTCGGCTCCGGCAACTGGCGCATGCTCGGCTTTTTCAGGGCCAGCGGCGCTGCGCTCAGCAGCATTCTGCGGCAGGGCTCAAACCCGCTGCCGACCGCAGAAGGCGATATCCGCTGGGACACCGACGACAACATCCTGGTGATCGGCGACGGCGCCGGGCAAAGGCTGTTCCTGGCGGCGCCGGCTGGCCTGGACGCGGGCGACGTGCTCTATGCGACGGCGCCGAAGGTTCTGGCGCGCCTGCCCAAGGGCGCGGCCCGGCGCACGCTGCGCATGAATGCCGCCGCGACCGCACCGGAATATGGCGGCGGCAACGGCCTGCCCGACGCCGTGCTGGAGGACCAGAAGGCCTCGGGTGTGAACGGCGGCTCTTCGGCGCCCGGCAATGGCGCCTGGGTGACGCACATCCTGAACACCAAGGTTCGCGACCCCTACAATCTGATGGCGCTGGCCAGCAACGTCTTCACGCCGGCGAACGATGGCCAGGTTGAATGGCAAGTCGTCGGCTATGGCACCGAACTGCAAGTTCGCCTGTTCGACGTGACCGCCGGAGCCGAGGTCGGCATCGGTATGGGCGCTGGAGGTAACACGTCGCCGGACACCGGTTGTATTGCCATAGGCGGGGCGATGGTCGTCGGCGGCCACGCCTATCGCCTGGAATGGCGCACCTCACACACACACGCCAACGGCCTTGGCCTCGCCTTCGGCTTCGGCTCGGTCGAGGTCTACGCCCGCCTGAAATATTGGGGAGACTAGATGAGCAATTTCGTCCTCGTCGAAAACGGCATCGTCGTTCAGTCCGACCGCTCGGGCGACCAGCCGGAAGGCTTTATCGAAGCCGACGATGCGGTCTGTCCCGGCTTCCTGTTCGACGGCGAAGTCTTCACCGCACCCGTACCGGTGCCGGTCATTCCGGACCGGGTATCGGCGCGGCAGTTCAAGCTGCAGCTGCTCGCCGCCGGATTGCTGGCCGAGGTCGAAGCCTGGATCGCGGGGCAAGGCCCGGCTGTCCAGATCGCCTATGAAAACAGCGGCAGCTTCGTGCGCGCCGACCCGACGATGCAGGCCGGCTTTGCCGCGCTCGGCTTTTCGGGCGCGCAGGTTGATGCCTTCTTCACAGCAGCATCGGTTCTCTGAAATCATGGCAAAATATGTTTTCCCCGATGTCGAGCCGATCCGGCCCGGCTACGACTTCCAGATGCGCCTGCAGTTCCCGCAGGATCTGTGGGATGCGCAAGAGATGGCAACCGGCCGGCTGGTGGCGCAGTTCCGCGCCGCCGTGCCTGGCCCGGTGCTGTTCGAAGCCGACACAATTGATCTGACGATCCAGCGCGAGGCGCCGCGCACGCTGGCCTTCTTCCTGTCGGAGGAAGCGACAAAGCCTTTCATCGCCTCGACCATCGTCGTGTTCGATATCGCCCGCTTAGACGGTGGCGACAGCCGCATCGTTCTCGACAAAGTGATCTGGCCAGTTCTGGAGACGGTGACCCGCGATGTCGTATAACGCGATCCTAGAAGTCCCCAATGTCGTCGTCGTCTCCGGCCCGGCCGGCCAGTCGTTCCGTCCGGTCGATGACGCCGCCGAGCTGACCGCCGATTTCGGCCGCGACGACGACCGCGCCATCATCCGCTCGAACGGCGACGAGTGGCTGAAGACGGCGGGCGTCTGGGCCGCGACCGGCGAAAATTTCTGGGGCACGCTGCTGGCGCAGGGCGCCGCCCAGGTCCAGCAGGCCGCCGCGTCGGCAACGCAAGCCGAAGCAATTGCCGAACAGTTCGGCGATCTCGAGACCGGCATTACGCTGGCGCAGCAGGCCGCTGCGGCCGCTGCTGGCAATGCCGGCCAGACGGCGGCCGATCGTGCGCAGACCGGTGCCGACCGCGCGCAGACCGGCATCGATCGCGCGGCAACTGGCGCCGATGCCGGACAGACGACGGCCGATCGCGTCGCCACCACTGCCGACCGCATTGCGACCGGGGCTGACCGTACGCAAACTGGCCTCGATCGCACAGCAACCGGCGCCGATGCCGGCCAGACGGCGGCCGATCGTCTGGCGACCGGGGCCGATCGAATTGCCACCGCCGCCGATGTGGTCTTGACCCATGCTGACGTCGGTCTTGCCAACGCGGCTATCGGTGGCGTCGTCTATGACACCACGGCGGCCGGCATCGCGGCCACGGTCAATGGGCAATTCTTCATCGTGAAGGGCGATGGCATCAACACATATGCCCTGTCCTACAAGAACGTCGTCGGGGTCGCGACGCTGATCGCCAGCTACCCGAGCAAGACGGCGCTTGACGCCTTTCTTGCATCACTCTCTGCCACGGTAACGCAAACCATCGGGCGGACGGCAACTCCTGTCGATGGTACCGCTTACGCGACTGGAACCTATGTTTGGGCAAATCCAGTTGCGCAAGTCTGCTCACTGTCCAGCTTCGTCTTTTACGCAAAAGGCGACGGCACGATCAAACTGAAGAAATTCAGCAAGTCCGGCAACGTCTACACCATGACGGGCTCGGTGAGCGTAGCCACGACGGGCGCCGGATTGAAAACCCTGACGGCATCCGACTTCGGCACCTTCACCTTGGCGGCCGGTGAATATCTCGGCTTCTATGTCCCTAATAGCTATACCAGCTATGTCGTTGGCACCTCGGACGGTGCCGGCTATTTCCCGATCGCTGGCGATGGGACGACCGTAACCAGTCCGGTCATATCGACAGGGGCCATCCTGCAGCAGTCGGCCGTCTTTTCGTTCCTGACGCAAGTTGTCACTGCTGCCGCGTTCAATGCTGTAAAGGCCACGGCAGATGCAGCGAAACTTGAGGCGGATAACCATTCGGTTAGCATCGGCAATCTGAACGCTACCCTTAGCCAGCATCTCGGGCGGATCGCCGATCCTATCACAACAACGGGCGGGAGTTCCTCGGGCACCTACATGTTCCGCGATCCGGTTCTATATCGGTCTCCTCTGACTTCGTTCAAGGTGAAGAGCCGGGCCGCTACAAATATCAAGATCAAGCAGCTACGGCTGGACCAGGTCACCGGGACGTACACGGAAATCGCCTCCGTCACAGTTACCGCAGGCGTCTCCGGAACTCTTAACACGTTCACCCCCGCCGATTTCGGCGTGATGATTTTTGAGGCGGGTGACTATCTCGGGTACAACCACACCACAGCGATCGGCGCCGTCAATCCAGAGACGTTTGTGGATGGCGGCATCGAGTTCGTGGGTGCTGGCGACATCACCTCATTTACGCTGGCTTCGTCCCATAATGGTGCCGGCTTCACCTATCAGGTCAATGCTGACTTTGGCGGCTCGGTGCAGATCGTCAATGCGACACAGTTCGCGGCCGTGCAAGCGACCGTCGATGCGCTGGCGGTTGGCGTGGGAGTGAAGCTGCTTGGCAGAAGCACAGACCCTATTGCGGGTGGCGGCACCGCTTTAAACTACACTGACATCCAGAACACCCCGGCGCCTTACAATCAGGTTCTCAAGACCTTTAAGGCGTGGTTCACGGCAGCAAACGCCGTCTGCTACCTGCGGAAGTACACCAGATCGGGTTCGCCGGGCAGCTACAGCTTCACGCAGATTGCGAATGTCGCGCTCCGGACCAGAGCAGCCGGCCTAAACACATTCACCAAAGCGGACTTCGGGTACTTTCCGGTCGCGGCGGGCGAGTTTCTGGGAATCTTCGCGCCCACATCAGGAGGCGGCCAGCCACATAACACGGCCAGCCCCGACGAGAGCGGTGATGGCTTCCTTCAAGTCGCCGGGGAGGCCATACCCCTTGTCACCACTACGCCACTGACTGCCTACCGCATGGAATGGCAGTTCGGATTGGTGCGGGCCGGTACGGCGGCCACGGCAGACAATTGGGATGCTTTGGTCGCTCGCGTTGCAGTGCTTGAAGCAGCCACTACTCCCGCCAGCACGCTTCTTTCCTATGGTGATAGTATGACGGCTGGCAGTGGCGGCACGCCCTATCCGACACAGTTGGCCACGCTGCTCAGTCGGGGAGTATCCAATCGCGGCGTTGGTGCCAATCGCGGTCCCGATGCCTTTTCGCGATGGGGCAGCTTCCCGGTCCTCGTGCCTGCGCTGACTATCCCCACATCAGGTTCCGTCGATTTCACGGTGTCAGGTTTCAACGGCGCGTTCGACCAAGCCAACCCGATCACCGAAAATAACCCGGCAGCCACATTCAGCGGCATCTTGGCGGGCGTACCGGGCGTGCTGTCACGGGTCTCTGGCACCTATCCCGGCAGTTATGTCTATAGGTTCACCCGCACTGGCAGCGGCGCTGCGGTGTCAGTCATTGCGGGCGAAAACTTCTTCATCGACATGTCCGACGCCCGAGACTACGCAACACCGATCTTCTGGGTTGGGCGCAACAGCATCGGGCTACAGAACGTCTCTGGACAGACGGCTACTCAGATGTTCGACAAGGTTATCGCATGGCATGAGCGAGCTATCGCCTTATTGAGGGCGAGCACCAACAGCCGGAAGTTCCTCATCATGGGGCCGTCCAACCGCAATGACGAGTATTCCGGCTCCACAGCTACGGTCGCCGGGTGTGCTCTGACTGGTAGCCAGTCCTACGATGTTATCGTGCAGATCGAGAACGAGCTGCGCCAGAAATGGCCCCGCAACTTCGTCAATCAGCGCGGTTATCTGGTCTCCAAGTATGACAGCGGCACACCGCAAGATGTGATCGACTTCGGGCGCGACGTACCGCCATCTTCCAAGAGGAGCGACTTATTGCACTACAACACGTCTGGCTATGGAGACGTAGCGGCGGTTCTCCAGGCGCGAATCTTGCAACTAGGTTACTAGACTGCGCTGTGCTGCCTCGCCCGCAAAAATCGACTGGCGATCCTAATATTTCTCCGATAGAGGATGTACCACGCGAGTTGGCGGGGCCTCATGAAACTTCTCAGCAAAATCGCGCATGCGGCTAGGCACCCTGCGGCAGTCCCACGGTGGTTTGTCAATCGCCAGATGGCGAACGCGAAGCGGCGGCGTTGCGAAGCGGCGAGCAGTGCTGTGCTGTTTCCTCAATCTCGGATCGCAAATCACCGTGCGCCCACCGACATCCAGATCGGCAAGGAGACGCGCGTCTTGGGCGAGTTGCTGACATTTGGTCACGGCGGGAAAGTCTCGATTGGCGACCATTGCTATATCGGAGAGAACACCAGGATATGGTCCTGCGAGTCCGTGTCGATCGGAAATCGCGTGCTGATCTCGCATGGGGTCAACATCCATGACAACGTGTCGCACTCGATGTCTGCCGAACGCCGGCATCAGCATTTTCTGTCGATTTTCTCGACCGGGCATCCCAAGGAAGACCCGGATATCGCATCAGCGGCCGTTGTTATCGAGGATGATGCATGGATCGGCTTCAACGCTTCGGTCTTGAAAGGGGTAAAAATCGGCCGCGGCGCTGTGGTCGGGGCTTGCTCCGTCGTCACCAAGGATGTTCTGCCGTATGAAGTCGTGGTAGGGAACCCCGCCAGACCCATCGGCACATCCAAAGCATGAGAGGATCAGTGTTGAATCTTGTCGACAAATCGCTCCGCCGCGCCGTTCAGCACTCAACCAGGGCCTCACTGGAGAACGCTTACTTCAGCAATCTGATGCTGCTCGGCGGTGCCGCAGCCGCCATGCAGGTTCGCCAAATGGATCACATCCGGGAGCTGTCCGACGCCGGCTTCAAGGTGTTCTCGCAATGGGACGAGGACGGGATTGTCGAATGGCTTGTCCACCACAATGGGCCGATGCCGGAATCGTTCGTCGAATTCGGCGTCGAGGATTTCAGGGAGGCAAACCTGCGCCATCTTCTGATATCCCGCAACTGGCGCGGCATGGTCATCGACGGAAGCCCCAAGCATATCGAAGTTGCCAAGCGAGACGCGATCTCATGGCGGCATGACTTCACGGCGGTGGCGTCGTTCGTCACGGCCGAGAACATCAACGGTCTGATTTCTGGCGCTGGCTTCAACGGCGAGATCGGCATCTTGAGTGTCGATATTGACGGCAACGACTATTGGCTGTGGAAGGCGATTGAGTGCGTCAACCCCCACTTTGTCATCGTGGAATATAATTCGGCGTTCGGCGACCTGCATGCGCTGACGATCCCATATCGCCCTGATTTCACGAGGACGGCGGCGCACTACTCCAACCTCTACTGGGGTGCCTCGATCGAGGGATTTTGCGCACTGGGCCGTGAACGAGGATACACGCTGCTCGGCTCAAACCGCGCCGGCAGCAACGCGTTCTTCGTCCGCAACGATCGGCTTCCGAGATTTGCCGATCGGCTGGGCGAGATGATGGCCAGACCACATCGGTTCCGTGAAAGCCGGGATCAGGAGGGGCAATTGAGTTATGTGTCCGGCCAGGATCGATCGAAGGCCATAGCAGGTCAGCCGGTGGTGGATGTTGTCACCGGTAAAACTGGCAACTTGGGATCGTTCGGCGAATTGTACTCCCCGCGATGGGCCGCAATGCTTCGCGGGCAGGTCGAATAGGTCAAGCCGTCGGGCGTCTCTCTTCGACGACTTGCCCCCAATCGTACAGCTTCACGTGCTTGTTCGGCTGGTGCGCGCAAAGCTCATCAAAGGCGGCCCGAGCTTCGGCGATCTCTGCGCTGGCCATGACTGTTATTTGTGAGCGCCGGGCGTCGATGACCTGAACCGAGAACCGCAGGGGCTGCGGCGTCTTTTCGATGAGCATGTCCATTGCTTATCGGTCCTGAGACCGCTCGCTGGTCGCTGCCTCTTTGTTCGACCACCAGACGAAATACATTGAGCCCATCTTCCACACCGGCACGCGCCGATCGCGCTCGCGGCTCCGCAATTCACGATAGGTTTTGATCTTCATCGTGCCGCCCGGCAGCCTGATCCGTAACGCCATTTGATTACCGCCAGATTGTGCAGTGCAAACTAGGCGCTCACGCAGCGATTGAGTCAATTCCCCGCAGCACATCCATTTCATCAACTGCCCGTGAGGGCGGAAAGGAACTCCCATGTTCGACGCTTCGACGCTGCACGCGATCGAGGGCCTTGCCGATCGCCTCAAATGCTCACCTGCCGCCCTGCAGGCGGTGGCCGAGGTCGAGAGCAGCGGCCAGGTCTTCGCCATGGTCAAGGGCAAGCAGGAGCCGCTGATCCGCTTCGAGGGGCACTATTTCGATGCCCGGCTCAATGCCTCCAACCGCGCCGTCGCCCGCGCGCAGGGGCTTGCCAGCCCGGTTGCCGGCAAGGTGAAAAACCCGGCGTCGCAGGCGGCCCGCTGGATGCTCTTGGCGCGCGCGGCCAAGATCGACCGGCAGGCGGCGCTGGAATCGATCTCGATCGGCCTCGGCCAGGTGATGACGGCGCATTGGCAAAAGCTCGGCTTCGCCAGCGTCGACGACATGATCAAGCTGGCGCGCAGCGGCGCCGCCGGCCAGATCGACATCATGGCCCGCTTCATCGACAAGTTCGGCCTCGCCGACGAGCTGCGCCGGCTGGATTTTGCCGCCTTCGCCCGCGGCTACAATGGGCCTGCCTACAAGAAGCAGGGCTATCACCTGAAGATGGCGGCCGCCTACAGGCGCATCAGCGGCTCCCCGCCTGTCTCGGCATCGACCGGCATGCTGCGCATGGGCTCGACCGGCGCCCGTGTGCGCGACCTGCAGACGCTGTTGGCGCGCGCCGGCTACGCCGTCAACGTCGACGGCGACTATGGCCCGTCGACCCGCGATGCCGTGCGCGACTTCCAGAAGGCGCAGAAGGTCACCGCCGACGGTGTCGCTGGGCCGGAGACCTTCCGCCGCCTCGAGGCATGGAAACAGGGCGCTGCCGAGCAGCCGGGCGAGCAGCTGGTCAGCCAGGTGCCGGAGGTCAAGGAGGCCACCAAGGGCGGCGGCCTGCTGGTGCTGATCATAGCGGCGCGCGACCAGGTCGCCGAGACCGCAAGCTATCTGACCGGCATCGAAGCCGATACTGCGCAGACCGTCGCCAACGCGCTGCTTGCCGGCTCCGGCGCCATCGGCCTTGGCCTTGCCGCTTATGCGGTGTGGGGTTGGTTCAAGAGCCGCCGCACCGACGAGGGCGACATCGATATTGCCGCCGAGGCCGCGGCGCCTGACGCGGTGCTGGCGTGATCGCCTGGATCGTCGGCCTCGTTGCCGGCCGGCTGGGCGTCAGCCAGGCGCTGGCGAACCTCATTGCCATCGGCGCTGCGATCGTCATCGCCTCCGGCGCGGCGCTGGGCGTCTACACATTCATCAAGCACAAGGGCGCGGAGGAAGTCCGCCAGAAGATCGAGAAGGAAAACCGTGATGCGATCGACAAGGGCCTGGATGCTCGCATGTCTTTTGACGACTGCCTTGCTGCCGGCGGGGTGTACGACTTCAAGCGTCAGCGGTGTTCCAGCGCTTCGCTCGGCCCTCGGTAACAGCCTGGCGGGCGCGCAAGGCAAGACGGTCGAGGACCAGAACCGCATCGACCGCACGATGGCGCCGGGCTGCGCCATCGGCCTCTACAAGCCGGCCGAATGCGACCGCCACTCAAAGGCGAGCTCGGCACGCCGCGGCGAACTGAAATCCTGAATGGGTGGGGTACGATGGCCGAAACAGATCCGCTCCTGTTGCCGCAGCGCTGGCGGGAGCTCGACAAGCGCACCATCGAAATGGTGGCGCGCTGGAACGAGGAAGAGCGGGAGCGGATCATCCAGATCAGCCATCTGTCCAGGAAGCAGATGGACCGGCTCGACCAGTTTTTGAAGCTGCCGGACGACAAGTGGGAGGCAGGCTTCAGGATCGTCACCCGCTCGGTGATCTTCAACAAGACGCTGCGCTCGGCGCCCAAATTCGTGCTTGGGCTTGCCGCCGTGCTGGTGGCGCTGAACCAGCTCTGGGCGCTGCTGGCGCCCTACCTGAGATCGCTCAAATGACGGTGCAGGCCAAATGACGGTTCTGGAACGAACGCGCGCCTTCGACTGGCGCTCCGCGCTGGTCGCGTCTCCCTTTGCCGTGCTCTTGGCGTGGCTGGTCACCATCCTGATCGACCGCGAGCCGCCGATCGTGTTCGAGACGGCGAGCGTGCTGACGCCGCAGGTGCCGCAGGGCGGCGTGCTCGACGTCCAGTACACGGTGATCCAGAACCGCATCTGCGCGGCGGCCGTCGAGCGCTACGTCACCGATTCGGATGGCATCGTGCATGTGCCGTCGACCTACACGGTCGGCCGCCGGCCGCTGATCGACGGCTACCCGCCGGAAGGCCGCGAGACCTATCAGCGCTCGATCACCATCCCGCTGGCGACGGCGCTCGGCCGGGCGCATTACGAGGCGCGCTTCACCTACACCTGCAATGTCCTGCAGAAGCTGGCCTTCCCGATCGAGGTGACGGCGCCGACGGTCTATTTCGACATCGTGCCGGCGCCGGCGACGCTGACGCCGCTGACACCGGAATCGCCCTAGCAATCCGCGCCCGGCGGCTCCGGGCAATCTCCCAACGGGGAACACTTACATGACCACGACGATCAAGGTGAACACCAACGGCAACTACGTTTCGACAATCAAGATCAACGGCGTGGAGTCCGGCACGGTCGGTCCAGGCTTCCCGGCTGAAAAGTCGTTCGGCCTTCCGCACAACAACGGCGGCCCGTCGGTTTTCGAGGTCTTCGAGCGCCAGGCCACGTCCGAGGAGATCGAAGCGGCGAAAGCCGCCGCGACCAGCTGATCATTTTCCCGACGCCAGCAATATGATCGCCCGCCGTGCCGAAAGGTGCGGCGGGCTTTTTGCGTTTGTGGGCCGGGATTGACTCGACCGCCCAATCATGAACGGAATGAGAACATCCAAGGGGGTTTCTCATGCATCTAGCTATCGATATTTCCGATATGCCGGCCGGCGACGCAGTAGACAGCTTCGTTGTCCTGGCGCCGTCCAGCGCCCGCTCCGACGTGGCTTTGCGCGAGGTCGAGGCTTTCCTGAAGGGATGTTTCCCGGAATACGATTTTCTTGCCAATGGCGAGGCCACGCCGTTCGACGGCGATTACCAGGTGCTGCCGATCTGCGGCGTGGTCAGCGACGATCCGGACACGCTGCGCATGCTCGACTATCCCGAGCAATCGGTGATGATGGGCATTGCCGCGGCGCTCAAGGGTTTCAGGCCCGGCCGGCCGCCGGCGCTGAACTAGAATCACGTTCCGTTCACTCTGGCTAATATAAGCTTTGTACCTAGTATTGACTGGGTGCGTAAAATTGTAAGTACCGGTCGCCTCGAGTTCATTCCGCCAATGGAGCCCAAGCTGGTCGCCAAGCCGCCCGAGGGTGAGCATTGGATGCATGAGATCAAGCTCGACGGCTACCGCGCCCAAATCGTCATCAACAGTCCCGACGATATCCGGGTCTTCACCAAATCCGGCGCCGATTGGACCAGCAAGTTCACCGGCCTCGTTGAAGCCGCGCGCGAGATCGACGTCAAGAATGCGATCTTCGAGGGTGAGGCGGTAGTCACCAACGAGGCCGGGCTGCCCGACTTCGATGCGCTGCAGAAAGCCGTTCACAGCGATCCCTACGCCATGATCCTCGGCGCCTTCGACATCATGCATCTCGACGGCCACGATCTGCGCGACATCGGTTGCAAGGCACGCCGGGAGCTTCTGTTCGGCATCATCAAGCCGAACAGCAGGATCCAGTTCAGCGAAGCCATACCCGGAGACCCCAAGGCGATTTTCTATCTCGCCGACCAGGCGGGGCTCGAGGGAATGGTCTCGAAGCGCGCCGACAGCCCGTATCGAAGCGGCCCCACATCGAACTGGTTGAAGACAAAGAGCTGGACGGTCGACGAATTCGAACTGCTCGGCGTCAAGCGCGAAGCCGGCAAGGCGGCATTCGCCTATTTGGCCGAGCCCGGCACCGGGCAATATCGCGGTTCGGCCTTCATCACCCTGGGCCGTGACATGAAAGAGCGGCTGTGGAAGCGTGTGCAGGAACACGCCGGCCCACCGCCGGAGGCCATGAAGAAGCGGCCGGCGACGCAGTGGGTCGGGCCTGGGGTGAAGCTGCGCGTCAAGCATCTTCGCGGCGACCACAGCCACATACGCCATGCATCGCTGCTCGGCTTTAGCGATGAGGAATAGCAGTCAGCCGGCGAACAGGTGCTTGGAGCCTGTCGTCACCATCCAGTTCGCCCGGTCAATATGGCTGCGAACAGCGTTGCGGGCGCGCACCGGTTCAAGAGCCGGGTCGATGCCGAGAATGAGATCTGCCATCTCCTCTACGCTGGCACTGTCGGCGCAGGCGTCCAAGATCTGCAGGTAGATGGTGAAATTCTCTTTGTCGTAAACCGTGATGGAGTCCGACCACGGAACTTCTTCAAGGAGTCCAGGTTTCATAACGAACATGCCTTTTCAGATTGCCATGTCACCCTGGATGATGCCGCGGGCTTGGCATTCGTCAAGGGGCAGCGCTATATCGACCGGATGGCGAAAGGGTGGACATTACAATCATTGATCGATGGCAAGATGCGGCTAATCGCGTTCTGCCACAATCCAAAATGCCACCACAATCAGGCGCTCGACCTGGAGGCGATCAAGGCCAAGCTCGGCCCTGACGCGCCGGCGATGTCGGATGATCTCATTCCAAAGCTGAAGTGCGCCAGGTGCGGCGGCAAGCAGGTCGGCCTGACCTACACTCCCGCCTAGGACGAGATGAAACGCGTGGACCTAAGTGCTTATCGTAAGGCGAGGGAAGGGCGCTGACCGCGCCCAGAAAGCGCCCAGATACGACCCCGAAGCGCCCAGATTGCCGGGAAATAGCTGGGCACAAACGGCACGAAAAAGCCCGGAAAATCCGCCGTTTCTGGCGTTTGAACGCTCGTTTACACCGAAGATGTCGGCGGTTCGAGCCCGTCATCGCCCACCATTTTCCTCGATGTGTTCAGTTTGGGCTACACCGCTCAAGCTGATCGCCAGGTGAGACGCATCCGACCACTGTGCTACTCGGACTTTGGTCTGATTCAAACTGTCTTTCCGCAGGGACTTAAGTCTGATCTGCTTGCCTCTCATGAGGGAAACGATTGCCGAAAGCTACAACTTGCAGTATCTCAATTGCGTATGGGCATGGGCGGGAGCGAAAATATTCCTGGATGGCTTGCGAGTCATCTTCCGGACGATCCCGTGATCGCAGGAGATCTCGCGGATAAGATATCGAAGGAAGCTGAAAAAAACCGGCTTCCAGGCGATCGGGTTGTGAAGACAACCCGTAACGAAGAAGACACCTTCAAGAAAGAACAAGTCGAAGCTTATCCCGACGCCGCGGTTGCAGGAGTCTTTGCCAGCGGTTCATTCCTCGCCCTGTTGGTATTAGCCATTTATCTGCTTTATGTGCTCTCGATTGTGGCCGGGGGAACGGTCGCGGATGTTCCCCTGCCGCCCATACTGCACTAGTAGACGCTCCGCCAACACTCTGATTAGCCCGCACCGTGTTGGCCTGGCGCCTTCCAGAAGGTTCGGTTGTTGCGGCAAAGGTGTTCACGCGGAGGCACATGGTTGCTGCAGCACCGCAGCATTGTACTTCCATAATCCTCCCGGTCAGTGTCCATGCAGGTTGTGCGATTGCTTGCCGCGGCTCAGCGTGCAGCTTCTGCCCGATGAGCAAGCCGTTTTCCGATGTAAACGCAATGCATCGGCAGGTCCGGGTGCTGCAGCACCCGAAATCCGATCGTCCTATAAAACCTTAGCGCACCATCGTTCTCCGGCATGACTTCGAGGTGGATGCCGGTCGAGCCGCTCGCGGCAAGGCGCTGCTCGAGGAAGGCCATCGCGCGCCTGCCGATGCCTTTCCCGCGCGCTTGCGGCAACAGGTCGATATGGCCATGCGACGGGTAGGCCGCCAGCGCAGGCGGAACAGCGAAATCGGGGTGGTGGATCCGGTACCGCGCCCAGTCGCTGCCGCGCCAGCGCGAGTTGTCGGGTCCCGGGTCTACCACGCGCCGCTGCAGGTCCGGATACCAGTCTGATGCCAGGCTGGCATTGAAAGCGCCCGTATCGGCTGCGCCAAGCAGATAGCCGGCCGCACCTGTGGGGCTATCGATAATAAAGGCCAGATCGGGTTCGAGCACCTGGTAGGGAATAGTGTAGAGGAGGCCGAGCAGGTCCGGGTCGTCCTCGCGGCCGCTGGCATCCTTGCCGGCATCGCCGGTCTTGAGACAGATCATCGTAAGCGCTGCATGATCGGCGGTGGTCGCCCGGCGCAGGAAGAAACCGCCGCCGAAATCGAGGATCATGGCGGCAGCAGCCGGAAATCCTTGCCCTCGGGCAAAAGCTGCCCGCCGTCGACGATGATGGTCGTGCCCGTGATGTAGCTGGCGTCGTCCGAGGCCAGAAACAGGAAGGCGTTGGCCACGTCGCGCGGGCTGCCGAGCCGGCCGAGCGGAATGGCGTCTTCCATGTTCTTGATGAAGGCCGCACCGCGATGCTGCTCTATGCCTTCGGTGAGGATGTTGCCGGGCTCGACGCCGTTGACCGTAATGCCGTAGCCCGAGAATTCGAGCGCAGCCGAACGGATCAGCCCATTGATGCCGGCCTTGGTCGCTGAATAATGGCCGTGGCCGGGGCTGGTGACATGCGGGCCGGTGATCGAGGAGGTGAACAGCATGCGGCCAAAATGCTGTGCCTTCATCGGCACCAGTGCGGCGCGAGCAGCGATGAAGCTGCCGCGCAAGTTTACCGCCATGACCCGGTCCCAGTCGTCGGGACTGGTGTTTTCCAGCAATTGCCAGGGATAGATGCCGGCGTTCTGGACCATGATGTCGAGCCGGCCGTGACGGTCGAGCGCCAGTGCAACAGCGGCCTCGGCATCGGCCATCTGCGAGATGTCGGTGCGTATGAAGGCGGCACCGAGCTCGTCCGCAGTCGCTTGCCCCGCCTCGACCTCGGTGTCGGCCAGGACCAGCTTCGCGCCCTCTTCGGCAAAACGCTGTGCGATGCCCTTGCCGATGCCACGTGCGCTGCCGACGATCAGCGCGACTTTGTCTTCCAGACGGCCGGTCATGCCAGCCTCTGGCGTATCGTCTGCTTGAACGCATCGAGCAGCACGGCGGCGAGCACCAGCAGGCCGTGGATCACCTGGGTGAAGTTGGCCGGCAGGCCCATCAAATTGATCGCCGTGTTGATGGCCGAGAGCAGCAGCACGCCGGCATAGACGCCGGGCAAGGTGCCGACGCCGCCCTTCAGGCTGACGCCGCCGATGACGACCGCGGCGAAGGCATTGAACAACAGGCCGACCCCGAGATTAGCTGTCGCGCCGGAGGTGCGGATCGCCAGCAGCCAGCCGGCAAGGCCGGCGATGGCGCCGGCGAGAACGAAGGCTATGACCAGGTTGCGGTTGACGCGGATGCCGGCGCGAAAGGTCGCCGTCTCGTTGCCGCCGATCATGACCAGGTGCCGGCCGAAGGGCGTCTTGGCCATGATCAGCGAGAACACCACGAAGCACGCAATGGCGATCCAGGCAGTCAGCGGCAGGCCGCCCAGACGCTGGATGCCGAACCAGCGGATTGCCGGCGCAAGGTCCTGCGCCGAGCGGCCGCCGGAGATGACCAGCACGAGGCCGCGCACCCAGATGTAGGAGGCCAGCGTGATGATGAAGGCGCTCATCTTCACCTTGACCACCAGGTAGCCGTTGATGGCGCCGATGAGGCCGCCGACGGCAAGCGCGATGAGCAGCGAAACGGGAACCATCAGCCATTGCGGCTGCAACTGGATGCCAAGGCCGATGCCCGACGAGCAGAACAGGATGCCGACCGCCATGGCGCTGAGCGCCGCGACCGATTCGACCGACAGGTCCATATGGCCGGCGATGATGACCAGCGCCAGGCCGATCGACATTACGCCGAGCACGCTCGACGCCTCGATGATGTTGGCGAAGATGCCGAGCTGAAAATAGTTCGGGATAAGGATGGAAAAGACCACCAGCACGAAGACCAGCATGAACCAGACAAGATTGTCGAGGATGAACTCGAGGGTTTGGCGCGTGCGGGGGTTCATCTGCGGATCCGGTTGGCGCGTCAGCCCAAAAAACCACTCGGTTCTTCGGAAAGATCAGGCGCGGTTGAAAATTGCTGCAGCATACCCGCGCGCGTCCGTTCGAACGCACTGGGGCTGCAGGGCTGGGCTCCGGGCCGGCATGGCCCGGAGCTTCTGGCGAGTTCGCTATTCGACCGGCTTTATGGTTTCGGTCGGCGGCTTCATGTTGCCCCAGAACGCCGGGTTATCGACATTTTCCTTGGTGATCGCAGCGCCGGGGATCTTGATGTTCGGTCCCCACGCTTCCTTGGTCAGGGTTGATTTCAGGCCAAGCACATCATATTCGCCGGGCTTGATGTCCTGCTTGTTGACTACCTTGTCCATAAACATCGCGACCGCCGCGGCCTGGGCGTAGAGCGGCTGCTCGACTTCGACGTTGAGCCAGCCCTTGCGGATCAGGTCGAGGCCGACGGGAGCGCCGTTCGAGCTCATCAGCATGACGTCGCCCGGCTTCTTGCCGGCGGCCTCGAGCGAGGCGACGGCAGCGACCGAAAGATGCGCGGCATGGCTGAAGATCAGGTCGATGTCAGGGTTGGCGAGCAGCTGGTCGTTCACGATGGTCCCGGCTGCATCCGCAGCCCATTGCATGGCCGGCAGCGAGATGATCTTAACGTCCGGGAACGCCTTCATTTTCTCCTCGAAACCCTTCTGGATGTCGAGCGTGTAGGGGTCGCCCGGATCGCCGAGCACCTGCAGGATCTTGCCCTTCACCGAGCCGTTCTTCGCGGTCAGGAGCTTTTGTGCCTGGTCGGCGGCGACGTAGCCGATCTCGACGGTTCCGGCCACCGAGGTGAAGTCGGACGGGGTCGAGGTTATCTGGCGGTCGAACTCGACGACCGGGATGCCGGCGGCACGGGCCGCCTCGATCGACGGTTTCAGCGCATTGAAATCGACGGCGGCAAGGATGATCGCCGCCGGCTTCAGCGCGATGACGTCGTTCATCTGCGATTGCTGAGCGTCGGTCTTGTTGTCGGCGTTCAACGTCTTCATCTCGTAGCCGACCTGCTTCAGGAACAGTTCCAGCGCGCTCACCGAGCCGGTCTGGAACTCATCGAGCAATGTCGGCACCATGTAGTAGACGGTGCCCTTGGACTGGGCGAATGCCGGCGTGAGCGTGGCAAAGGCCAGTGCCAGGATACCGAAGACGGAAAGAAGTATTTTCTTCATGTCGTTCGCTCCTCTTGCGCCGGACCCCTCATTTGTCCCTCAGCTCGCCGGTCCGGCACCGGCGAGCGTCTCTCCGGTGATCATGTTGATCACCGCGTCGGGACTTGTTTTGTTGCGTGCGACGTCGCCCGCCACGACGCCTTGCCGGATCACCACGATCCGGTCGGCGACCTGGAAGGCCTGTTGCATGATATGGGTGATGATGACGACGCCGATGCCCTGGCTCGCCACCTGGCGGATCATGTCGAGGCCGCGCCGCGTCTGCTCGACGCCGAGCGCTGCGAACGGCTCGTCGAGAAGCACCAGCTTGCCGCCAAAATGCACGAACCGGTTGAGCTCGATGGCCTGCCGCTGGCCGCCAGAAAGATGCTCGACATTGGTGCGAAGCGAGGGAATGCGGGTGCCGGCGCTGGCCAGCGCCTTTTGCACCACCTGCTCCATGGCGCGCTCGTCGAGCACCGGAATGCCGAGAACCTTCCTGGTGATCTCGCGGCCCATGAAGAAATTGGCGACCACGTCGACATTCGTGCAAAGCGACAGGTCCTGGTAGACCGTCTCGATCCCCGCGGCCTTGGCCTCGGCGGGAGATTTGGCCAGGAATTCCTTGCCTTCGAACAGCATGCGGCCGGAGGTCGGCTCGAGGCCGCCGGCAATGATCTTGACCAGCGTCGATTTGCCGGCGCCGTTGTCGCCCAGAAGCGCCACCACTTCGCCCTTGTCGATCGAAAAGCTGATGCCTTTCAGCGCTTCGATGGCGCCGTAATTCTTGGCTACGTTGTCGAGCACCAGCAGCGGTTCGCTCATGCCGCGATCCCCTTGTTATGCAAGAGATCTCGCCCGCGTTCGCGCTCGGCGGTGAAGATCTGGCCGAAGCGCGGCGAAAGCACCCCGGAGACGGCAAGCGCGGCGGCGCCGCGCAACACCGCATGCTGGCCGCCGCGCGCGACGCTGACGCGGGGCGTCGTGCGATCGCTTCGCGCTGAGACCGAATTGGGCAGGTGCGCGGCCGCGCCGGCAAGCCTTTCGAGCAGCTCGGTGGACGCCAGCCCGCCGAGGATGATGGTTTCGGGATCGAACAGGTTTTCGATGATGGTGACGGCGTTGCGGAAGATCGGCGCAATCTCGCTCACCCACTCGGCGTCGGCGATGTTGCGGCGCCGCAGCGCCTCGAGCGAGAGATACCGTTCGAGGCAGCCGCGATTGCCGCACGGGCAGGGCTCGCCGCCCGGCACCGCGGGAATGTGGCCGATTTCACCGGCGTTTCCCCAGGCGCCGCGCAATGCCGCCCCGTCATGCACCATGACGCCGCCGAGACCGACGCCGAAATAAAGATAGTAATACTCGGAATATGCCGTTCCGAGGCCGTAGAGGCGCTCGCCGATGGCAGCCGCCGCCATATCGGTTTCGAAAAAGGCCGGCAGTCCGGTCGAGGCGGCCAGCCGCTCGCGCAGCGCCACATCCTTCCAGCCGGTCATGGTGGTCGGGCCGACAAAGCTCATGGACTCCACGCCGAACGGTCCGGGCAGCGCCATGCCGATGCCGAGAACGCGGCCACCGGGCCGCAATGCCGTCAACTCGAGCACCATGGCGCCGATCAGCTCGAAAGCGTGGTCGGGCGTTGCATTTGGGGCTTCGCGGTAGGTGCTCTCGATAACATCGCCGCTTAGGTTGATCAGGGCGGCATTGATGCCCAGCGGGGTGACGTGGATGCCGACGGCATAGCCGCCTTCCGGATTGATGCGCAGCGTTGCCGGTGGCAGGCCGCGCCCCTTGGGCTCTTCGCGCAGCGACAACACGTAACCGTGCTCTTCCAGCTCGCGAACGATGGTAGACACCGTCTGCACGGTGAGTCCGACCCGCCTGGCAATATCGCCGCGAGCGATTGGCCCGTGAAGGCGGATGGATTCGAGCACGATGCGCCGGTTATACGGCCGCCCGAACTCCTGATTGGTCCCGCGCAATGCCATGTCTGGCGCCCTCTCGAGAGAGCAGAGGTTCGCACCGAACATTTATTCAGTCAAATGGAATTCAAAAATAATTCGCCTGCGGCCAAGGTCCTTCTAACGCCGGCGAATTCGCGCCCGCCGACGAATGGGCCAACTCTGGCAATTTTCCAGTATGAAGCGCCACCAGCTGGACGGGACGCCAGGCATGACCTTTGACCGGCATTCCGATCAGCGCCCTGAAGCCCATTTCGGAACCCGGCTGTGAGCCGGCCAGGGATCGGAGTTCGTTGCGCCTTTCCGTTGCAGGGAGCATACTTGCTCTCGTCGGTCTGCGGGAGGAGATGCGATGCCGAAGCTGACCCTCGACGGGATTGATCTCGGCTATGAGGTGCGGGGCGACGGGCCGCCGGTGCTGTTCGTCCACGGCAGCGTCACGAACGGCATGATGACATGGTCCGCCCAGCTACCGCTTGCGGAGCGCTGGAAGCTGGTTGTGGTCGACCGGCCCGGATACGGATCAAGTTCCCCTGCCGAACGCGAGGATTTCGTCGTCGACGCCGGACTGGTCGCCGGATTCCTCGATCGGAAGCATGACCTCTGGGGCGAAAGCCGCGTCCATCTGGTCGGGCATTCCTATGGCGGCGTCATCTCTCTTCTTGCAGCAGCGATGCGCCCGCGAGCAATCCGTTCGCTCACGGTGATCGAGCCGCCGGCCTTTGACCTTGCGCGCGGGGATGTTGCCGTCAATGAACTCGTGACGCGCCTGAAGACCCACTGGCAAAGCGGACCGCGCGACGATCCCGCGCTTTTCTTGCGCCAGTTCCTCCATCTGGTCGGCTCGGCGATACAATTGCCAGACCCGCTGCCGCCCCCGCTCGCGCAGGGCGCGGCCATGCTCGTCGTCGAACGCGGGCCATGGGAGGCCGAAATTCCGCTTCGGCAACTTGCCGATGCGCCGTTCCCGAAACTGGTGGTATCCGGCGGGCACAGCGCAGCATTCGACGCCGTCTGCGACGTGCTCGAAAACGTGCTTGGTGCCGATCGTGCCGTGATCGCCGGCGCGGGGCACAGCGTTCAGCAGACCGGTGAGCCGTTCAACCGGCGGCTCGGCGCGTTCATGGCTGCTGCTGAGGGCTGAAAGCGATCTATCTCTGATATTGCCTGGCGGGCGGTTGGCCGCGCGACAGGCTTCACGCCGAATGAATCGCCGGCTCTACAGATACCGCTCGACCTTCTTGCCGACGGTCAGGAACCGCAGCGGATCGATTGCCTCGCCATTGTGGCGGACCTCGTAATGCAGGTGCGGGCCGGTCGAGCGGCCGCTGTTGCCGGTCTTGCCGATGACGTCTCCGGCATCGAGCTTCTGGCCGACGGCGACGTCGATTTCGCTGAGATGCCCGTAACGCGTCACAAAACCGTTGCCGTGGTCGACCTCGATCATGCGGCCGTAGCCGCCGTTCCAGCCGGCCTTGACGACGACGCCGGCTGCCGTGACCTTGGCCGGCATACCGACCGGCGCCCTGAAATCCATGCCGGAATGCAAGGCGGCCGTGCCGAGGATGGGGTCGGTGCGCACGCCGAACGGGCTGGTAACGCTGCGGCCGGGGGCGGGGTTGGCGAGCGGCAGCCGGCGCGCTTCCTTTTTAAGATGATCCAGCGCGTCAAGAGCCTCGTCCAACTCCTTGACCTTGCTGTCGAAGACCAACGAGCTGTCGAGTGGTATCAGCGGGCCACCAACGTCGCTCTTTTCGAATTCGCTATCAACGGGCAGGCCGGCGGCCTCGAGCGCCTGCGAGATCGCGTCGGCGCTTTTGTAGGCATTGTCGGCAAGTGTGGCGATGCGGGTGAGCTGCTGGCTCTCGATGGCCTTCAGCGAGTTGTTGATCGAAACGAAGAGCTTGTCTGCCCGGTCGGCCGCGCTTTCGCTCGGCAGCGGATCGGCGCGGGTCGACCACAGCGAGAACGGCCTGGTGTCGTCAACGCCCACAGGAGCGGCAAGGGGGGCGGCAAGGCTGGCGACGGAATAGGCCGTCGGCTGGATGCTGCCGGTCGCGTCGGCATGTTCGTCCGGCTTTGCCGCCGGCACGGGCGGCGTTGCGACCTCGTTTTCGGCTCGTTCGAGGATCGGGCCGAGACGGCCGTGACGCAGGCTGAGCTGGCTCTGCCGTTCCAGCAGCTCGCTGACCTTGGTTTCCATCAGCTGCTGATCGAGTAACTGGCGGCTGGTGATGCGGTCGACCTGGCTGCGCAGTGCCGAGATGCGGTCTTCATAGGCTTGCTGCATGCGCGCCTGCCGCGCCGTCGTGGCGCCGATCAGATCGTCGCGCAGCACCAGATAGGAGGTCGCTAGCAGGTAGCCGATGACGACCGCCGCCAGCGCCGAGCCGCAAAATGCAGCCACCCACGGGCGTATGGTGAAATGCCTTATCTGGTCGCCCCGGGCGATGATGACCGTGTGGGGCTCTCTGCGTCTGCCGAAGACCGCTGACTGACTGGCTACGTTCACGGGACCAAGCTTTCGTTACGACACCAACGACGAGCCTGATTACACATTATTAGGGTTAACAAAGTTTTGCCGGATCGAAGGACAGGCAAAGGTCTTCGCGCAAAACGGGTATCGAA
This sequence comes from Mesorhizobium sp. M1182, assembly GCF_040318335.1. Lineage (NCBI taxonomy): Bacteria > Pseudomonadati > Pseudomonadota > Alphaproteobacteria > Hyphomicrobiales > Phyllobacteriaceae > Mesorhizobium > Mesorhizobium sp. M1182. The sequence goes on along the minus strand of NZ_JAMYMD010000004.1, from coordinate 76,147 downwards.
TTGCAGCGGCCTGGCGCAGCTCTCAAAGGGCGCGGGCCGCCTCCAGCACTTCTTCGGCGTGCCCCCTGACGCGGACGTTGCGCCAGATCCTGGCGATGCGTCCGTCCCGGCCGATCAGGAACGTCGCCCGCTCGACGCCCATATAGGTGCGACCGTAGAGCTTCTTTTCCACCCACAAACGGTAAGCCTCGATCACTTTGCGCTCTTCGTCGGCGACAAGGTCGACGCTCAGATCGTATTTCGCCTTGAATTTGTCGTGTTTCTTGACGTTGTCCGGCGAGAGCCCGATGACGACGGCGCCGGCCTTTTCGAACTCCGGCTTCAAGTGCGAAAAGCCGATCGCCTCGTTGGTGCAGCTTGTGGTGTCGTCCTGTGGGTAGAAATAGAGTACGATGGGTTTTCCCAGCAATGCGGCGAGGCTGAGTGAACCGCCGCCGTCGCGCGGAAGATCGAACTGCGGCGGAACATCGCCCACGTCGAGGTCAGCCATACCGATGCCCTTGTTTGAGGTTACGCGCCAGGCTGCATCGATATAATGTCGAGCGGGGATTCGTCCACGATCGAATTCGTTTCAACGGAAGATTGCGTGGATCAGGAGCTACCGCAGCACGAGAAGATCAGGTTCAGGCGTGACGAGATCACCGACCTGGGAACCTTTCCGTCCGCGTGCCGCGTCCCGCCGCTCGGCCAAGCGTCGATCGGTCGCGGCGTCCGTTTGATGGCGCGGCTGTTTGCCGGTCTTGTCGCCCTTGTGCTGCTGGCTGGCGCCGGCGTCTACGCGATCGGCGTGTCCGGCTTCGGCTCGGAGCGGCTTCGCGCGGAAGCCGAAACGGCAATCGAGAGATTGGCCGGCTTCGATGTCGACGTTGCCGTCGGGCCAGCCCGGCTGACGCTTGACGGGTCGAGCTTCATTGCGCTGCAGGTCAGCGACGTCAGCCTCAAGACCGCCGACGGCAAACCGATGGCCGATGCCGGCCGGGTCCGCTTCGGCATCCGGCTGATCCCGCTGCTTTCGGGCGAGGTACGGCTGACCAGCGCCCGGATTTCCGACGCGCACATCGTCATGGCCGCGATGCCGTCCGGCGGCGACTGGACGGCCGGGCTGCGCAACCAGGATGGCCTCATCGATCCGGAAAAACTTTCCGCCGCCGTCTTCGCCAACGTCAACCGCGCGCTCGATGCGGTGCGCGAGGATTCGATGCGCCAGATCGATCTGCGCAACGTCGAGCTGGAACTGCCCGAGACCGGATCGGTCAAGTCGGTCACCATCGCCGACGCCTCCGTGTCGCAGACGGGACCGGGAAGCATGGAGTTTTCATCCGATGCGGATGTCGACGGCAGGGCGCTTACCATCGCCGCTTCCGCCACCCGCGATCCGGCGACGCGACGCATCACCACGCTGGACGCCAGCATCCAGGCGGCGGATGCCGAAGCTGCGGCAGCAGGCGGCAAATTGGGCGCGATCGCCTTGAAGCTGGCGGGGTCGGAAGGGACCGGCGACAACAGTTCGCGGCTGACCGCCGCCCTGTCACTGACCGGGTCGGTGCTCGATCTCGGTTCGCGCGGCCTGCTTCCGGCCGACATCGATCTCGATGCGACGCTCGTCGCCGGGTCGAACAAGATCCAGGTCGAAAGCTTGCTGGTGAAAACCGGCCGCTCGACCTTCGATTTCGCCGGTTCGATCGGCCCGAAGCCCGCTACCGGCGCAGCGGGCGAGGAGCCATCCTATCGTTACGACCTGACCAGCGACGGTTCGACCCTGGCGCCTTCGGATTCGCCGGAGCCGGCGCTCAGCTTCATTGCCCGTATTGCCGGCGTCTACCAGCCGACGAGCCAAAAGCTGGTCGCCGAGCAGATCGGCGTCCGGTCCGGACCGGGCAGCGAAGTGCTGGGCACGGCTTCGGTTTCATTCGTCGCCAACCAGGCGCCGGGCATATCGGTGGCGCTCAATGTCCACGACATGCCGGTCTCGCACGTCAAGCAATTATGGCCATGGTTTTCGGCGCGCAATGCCAGGCTGTGGGTGCTTAAGAACCTGTTCGGCGGCCGCGTCGTCGATGGCAGCCTGCAGTTCCAGGTCGTGCCCGGACGGCTCGGCAACGGCGTGCCGCTTTCCGCCGATGAAGTGTTCGGCCGATTCCAGGTCGAAGGATCGCGCTTCGACACGGCCGGCCGCATTCCGCCGATCCGCGATGCCGTTGGCGTCGTCGGCTTCCACGGCAATGACGTCGACGTCGCGCTGTCGTCGGGCAGCGTCTATATGCCGAGCGGCCGCACGGTGGCGGCGAGCAACGGCACGCTCACCGTCAAGGCGGCGAACCATCCGCCGGTGATCGGCGCGCTCGACATCGATGTCGCCGGCGAGGCGCCGGCAATCGCCGAGCTGGCATCCTTTGACCCGATCAACGCCATGCGCCATGTCGGCCTGCTGCCGGACGACCTGTCCGGCACGGTGACCGGCCACGTCAAGGCCGATATTCCGCTGCAGTCCGGTGTCGACTCTTCCAAACTCGATTGGCTGGTGGCGCTCGACTACAAGGACCTGTCGCTGGGCAAGCCGTTCGAGGGCCAGACAGTCAGCCATGCCGACGGCTCGATCACGGTCGCGCCCGACCGGGCGGTGATCTCGGCCAAGGCGCTGCTCAACGGCATTCCGGCCGAGCTCGACCTGATCGAGCCGCTCAGGGATGGCGGCCCGCCGCGCAGTCGTAAAGTGGCGCTGGTGCTCGACGACAAGACGCGCGCCACCGCCATGCCTGGCCTGTCGACGCTGCTTTCCGGAACGATCAAGGTGGCGATCGACAAGAGTGGCACCGGCAACCAGAACGTGTCGGCCGACCTGACCAATGCCAAGCTGGACATCCCCTGGGCCGGCTGGAGCAAGGGGCCTGGCATTCCCGCCAAGGTCGTCTTCGCCATGGCGAAGACCGGCGACACCACGACGCTCTCCAATTTCGAACTCGATGGCAAGACCTTTTCCATCGACGGCAGCGCGGTGCTGGTCAACGGCGCCTTGTCCTCGGCCCGGTTCAGCAAGGTCACGTTGAACAGGGGCGACGACGTCGCCGTCTCGGTGAAGCGGTCGGGCAAAGCCTATGCGGTCGAGGTCAGCGGCAGCGCGCTGGACGCACGCTCGCTGATCAAGCAATTCACGTCCGATGTCGATACCGCCACCAAGACCACCGGCGTCGATGCGATCTCGGTCAGCGCCGACGTCAGCTCCCTGACCGGCTTCCACGACGAGGTGCTGTCGAATCTGAAACTCGACTACAGCGCCGCAGGGTCCCGGGTGAACGGGCTCAAGGTGAGCGCCACGGCAAGTTCGGGAGCCGCCATCACCATCAGCAACACGACCGGCGGCGGCCTGCGCACGCTCAACATGAAGTCGGCCGACGCCGGCGCCATACTGCGCTTCCTCAACATCTACGAGCATATGGAAGGCGGCTCGATCACGCTGGCGCTCACCGGGGCCGGCGACGGTCCGATGAAAGGCCAGGTCGACGCCAAGAACTTCTTTGTCGTCAACGAGCCGAAGCTCGCCTCGATCGTGTCGACGACGCCGGCCGGCGACAACCGCAGCCTCAACGAGGCGGTCAAAGGCAATCTCGACACGTCGAGGGTGAAGTTCGAGCGCGGTTTCAGCGAGATCGATAAGGGCAGCGGCTATCTCAAGCTGCGCAACGGCGTACTGCGCGGCTCGCGCATCGGCACCACCTTCCAGGGCACGCTCTACGACCAGAACAACAATATGGACATGACCGGCACGTTCATGCCGGCCTACGGCGTAAACCGCATCTTCGGCGAACTGCCGCTGATCGGCGCACTGCTCGGCAACGGCCGCGACCGCGGCCTGATCGGCGTCACCTACAGGCTCAAGGGCAACGCCAACAAGCCGAACCTGGAGGTCAATCCGCTATCGGTGATAGCGCCCGGGATTTTCAGGTCGATCTTCGAGTATCGCTGAGGTCAAAACCCAATTACCTCGAGCGACCGAGTTTTGATCTTAAGCGGCCGCTCGTCCGCCCCGCGAATTCACGCCCATGATCCAAAGGCGACTGACGTCCGCCCGGGCCTAAATGGCCGCTTTGCGCCTAATGTCGGCCGTTAAAGTTAGTTGTGCCACCGCCTTACAGCGGACATCACCGGCGATCGCGCTTGAGGACGTAGTTGCGCCAGGAGCGGTCATTCGATGTTCTGCCGTTGAACGGCTTCATTCGCCCGTTTAGCGGAAATTGGGCGACAGCATGGTTGCCTCAACAGGGAAGTTCGAAACCCTCTTGGTCCGCGAATCCCGCTGATTGCATGCTGCGGTGCGATATTCTGCAAGATAGTCACCCAACCAAGGCCGATAGCCGCATTGCTCTCGACGAGAGCACTCCTGCCGCAGACCACCTAGCTGGCAGACACTTGGCTGATCCCGGCATCGACCCAGGCGCGCGTCTGCTCAAGCACTTCATCCGACAGCGCGGGATCGTCGATCGCCCGGGCGAGGATTACTGCCCCCACCATCGCTGCCCAGCTTCCGATCGCCGTGCGGCGTCTGTCTGCCGGATCCAACTCCGGGAGCGCCTTGCCGATACGGTCGATCTGCGATCGTAGGCCTTCCGTCATGGCCGAGCGTGCAGCCGGGGTCTGATGGCGGATGGCTGCGGCAAGGCCCGCCGTCGGGCAACCGCCGGCGCAGTTGTCGCGATGCCGGGGCGAAAGATAGGAACCTATATAAGCGCGAAGATCGCCCCCTCCGCCTGAGTCCGCGGCGAGGACGTGGGCAAGGGTCTGCGCGATCAGGTCGTCCTTCGAACTGAAATGGCCATAGAAGCCGCCATGGGTGAGCCCGGCGGCCTTCATCACTTCCGCCACGCTGACCGCGTCGAACCCCTTCTCGCGAAACAGCCGGCTGGCCGCATCCAATATCCGGTGACGGTTCTCCGCCATCTGCTCTCGACTGACCTTCATTTCAAAATTCTCCGTCGGCCCCGTTGACATTTACATGATGCCCATCATATTTAGCCGCAATCATGATGATCGTCATGAATATAGGTTCCATCAGAGAAAAGAGCAATGTCATGACCACCATTCCATCAGTCCTCATCACCGGCGCCTCCACGGGCATCGGAGCTTCCTATGCCGAACGGTTCGCCCGCCGCGGACACGACCTCGTGCTCGTTGCCCGTGACGTGGCACGAATGGAGGCACTGGGAGCCCGGCTCCGTCAGGAAACTGGCGTTGCGATCGACATCATCCAGGCTGATCTTACGCAGCCTGCCGAGCTTGCAACGGTAGAGACGAGGCTGCGCGATGACGTCCGCATCGGGATTCTCGTCAACAATGCCGGAACAGCCATCGGCGGAAGCTTCATCGAGCAGAGTACCAATGACGTCGCCCGGCTGGTTGCGCTCAACACGACCGCGCTTCTGCGACTTGCCAGCGCCATCGCCCCGCGTCTTGCGAAAGCTGGCGAAGGGTCGATCGTCAACATCGGCTCCGTGGTCGGGCTGGCGCCGGAGTTCGGGATGACGGTTTACGGCGCAACCAAAGCCTTCGTGCTGTTTCTGTCGCAGGGGCTCAGCCTCGAGCTCGCGCCGAAGGGTGTCTACGTCCAGGCCGTGCTGCCCGCCACGACGCGTACGGAGATCTGGGGCCACGTCGGCGCCGACATCAACACGCTCTCCAACGTGATGGAGGTGGACGATTTGGTTGATGCGGCGCTGGTCGGCTTCGACGGCCGCGAACCGGTGACCATCCCGCCGCTTCCCGATGCCGGGCAGTGGGATGCGCTTCAGGCCGCGCGCCAGGCCATGCTTCCGAACTATCGGAACGAACATCCCGCCGAGCGGTACCGCAAGGTCGCCTGAGCACCAACGAATCCATTTGATAACGACCTCGTCGCGGCGGGGACAAACAAGGTGACCTATGACCAACAAAGCACTTTTTGAGCCTTATTCTCTCGGCTCGCTGACGCTCTCCAATCGTATCGTCATGGCGCCCCTCACGCGCAATCGCGCTGGCCCGGGCTTCGTTCCGGGCGATCTTGCCGCCGAGTACTACGGCCAGCGGGCCTCTGCCGGCCTGCTGATCTCCGAGGCCACGCAGATCTCGCGGCAGGGACAAGGTTACCAGGACACGCCCGGCATCTATTCTCAGGCTCAGATCGACGGCTGGCGAAAGGTCACGACCGCGGTGCACGCCAAGGACGCGCGGATTTTCCTGCAGCTCTGGCACGTCGGCCGCGTCTCGCACGTCGATCTGCAGGAGAACGGCGCCGCGCCCGTCGCGCCCTCGGCAATCCGGGCCGCGACCAAGACGTTCGTGAACAACGGCTTTGTCGAGGTTTCGGAGCCCCGCGCGCTGGCGCACGACGAGCTTGCGGGGATCGTCAACGATTTCCGGCAAGCAGCCGCGAACGCCATTGAGGCCGGCTTCGATGGCGTCGAGATTCATGGCGCCAACGGCTATCTGCTGGACCAGTTCGCCAAGGACGGTGCCAATGTCCGCACGGATGCTTATGGCGGATCGGTCGAGAACCGCGCCCGGCTGATGCTGGAGGTTGCGACTGCGGTGGTCGAGGAGATCGGCGCAGAGCGCACCGGCATCCGGATTTCGCCCGTCTCGCCCGCCAACGGCGTCTCGAGCAGCGCCCCCCAGGCGCAGTTCGACTATATCGTCGATCAACTCGATGCTTTGGGCATCGTCTATATCCATGTCGTCGAGGGCGCCACTGGCGGATCGCGCGATGTCGCGCCGTTCGACTTCGGATCGCTCCGCCGGCGCTTCAACAATACCTATATCGCCAATAACGGCTATGACCTCGACCTCGCGGCGTCGCGGCTCGCCGAGGGCAAGGCGGACCTCTTCGCCTTCGGGCGCCCGTTCATCGCCAATCCCGACCTTGTGGAACGGCTGAAGACGCGCACGCCGCTGACGGAGTTCAACTCGGCGACGCTCTATGGCGGCGGCTCCGCTGGCTATACCGACTATCCCGCGATCGCCGCCTCAAGCCGCCCATGAGCTATCGGAAGGCGGCGCCTGCGAGGCAGCCATCCCACGTGACAGCAGCGCCTCAGGGCATCTCTCTGGCGTTCCGCTCGAACTGGTGTCCAAACCCAGGGATTCAGGAGGGCCATGGAGGGCTATAGCATAGACGTTAGCTCCTCTGGTCCGCCCAGGACCAGCCAGGCGAGATTCGTAGCACGTCGTACGTTCGCTTTACCGGCGCAAGCGGACCCGTTCACCGTGATTTCGACTGTCGTGAATGGGTCAGATCGCGTCGATGCATGGGGGCGCCTGAACGTCCGCTTCTCACATTCCAAGCCTCCAAGCCTCCACGCCTCCAAGCCGCAAGTCCGCTTCCGTGCCCCGAACAAGACGTTCATCGAAGCGCCGCAGAACGTCCGCTATTTGCGCCACCTGCTCGATCCGATCGATGAGACGAATGGCACCTCGGCCATTCTCGGGAGCTAGCTGATTAGCCTCGGCGGTGATTCCGAACCGAAGGTAAGCGCCGCAAGATGAAACCGGTTTCGGAAAAGATCTAACAGGAAGTACCGGGCCCTGGTCAGACCGGCCGCACCAGAACGTGTTTCTTCTTGCCGAGCGACAGTTTCGCGACGTTTTCCGGGCCAAGGTCCTGCAGCGTCACCATCCTGCGATCGTCGGCCACGAGCTGGTCGTTGAGGCGCACGGCGCCGCCCTGGATATGCCGCCGTGCCTCGCCGTTGGACCCGGCCAGCCCGGCGGTGACGAACAGCGACAATATGCCGACGCCGGCTTCAAGATCGGTCCTGCCCACCTCGACGGTTGGCAGTGTTTCGGCGAGCGCCCCTTCTTCGAACGTCTTACGCGCCGTTTCGCTGGCCTCCTCCGCCGCCTCGCGGCCATGCAGCATGGCGGTGATTTCGGTGGCGAGGATCTTCTTGGCTTCGTTGATCTCCGAGCCGCCGAGCCGTTCGAGGCGTCCGACCTCGGCGAGTGGCAGGGTCGTGTAGAGCTTCAGGAAACGGCCGACATCGGCATCCTCGGTGTTGCGCCAGTATTGCCAGAACTCGTACGGGCTCAGCATCTCCGCATCGAGCCAGACCGCGCCCGAGGCCGACTTGCCCATCTTGGCGCCGGAGGAGGTGGTGAGCAGCGGCGTCGTCAGCGCATAAAGCTGCGCGCCTTCCATGCGATGGCCGAGATCGATGCCGTTGACAATGTTGCCCCACTGGTCGGAGCCGCCCATCTGCAACCGGCAGCCGAGGCGCTTGTAGAGCTCGACGAAGTCGTAGGCCTGCAGGATCATGTAGTTGAATTCGAGGAACGACAGCGACTGCTCGCGATCCAGCCGGAGCTTGACCGAATCGAAGGCCAGCATGCGGTTAACCGAAAAATGCCGGCCGACATCGCGCAGGAAATTGACGTAGTTGATGTCCATCAGCCAGTCGGCATTGTTGATCATGACGGCGTCGTTGGGGCCGCCGCCAAATTTGAGGTAGGGCGTGAAGTTGCGGCGGATGCCGGCGAGATTGTCCTCAATGTCCTGCGGCGTCAAAAGCTTGCGCGCCTCGTCCTTGAACGACGGATCGCCGATCATCGAGGTGCCGCCGCCCATCAGCGCGATCGGCCGGTGGCCGGTCTGCTGCAGCCAGTAAAGCATCATGATCTGGATCAGCGACCCGGCATGCAGGCTCCTGGCGGTAGCATCGAAGCCGATATAGGCGCTCACCGTTTCCATGGCGAAAAGCTGGTCGAGGCCGGCATCGTCCGAGGTCTGGTGGATGAAACCGCGCTCGCTCATCGTGCGCAGGAAATCGGATTTGAAGGCGGACATTTTCTTTCCCGAAAGGCTTCCGGCCGAACGCGGCCCGGCTATGCATGAAGGCGGGCGTTTAGCACTCAAGCGCGATCAGCAAAAGTGGAATCCGGTTTTGCGACACCCTCTTGCCTTCTCCCCTTGTGGGAGAAGGTTGATTGGCGCGCAGCGCCAAGACGGTTGAGGGGTGCTGGACGGAGTGCCGTCCTTGCCAAGCTGGAACACCCCTCATCCGACCGCGCTTCGCGCGGCCACCTTCTCCCACAAAGGGAGAAGGGAGAACCCCAAGCGTGCGGCCTGCTTGCGTCATTGTTTCGGCTGGCGTAATGAGGCGCCGCGCCAGCGGGGCTCTTCCACTGGACCGCGCGGCATCGATCGAATGCCATATCCTGTGACAGAGTCGAGATGCCGGAGATATCCATCGTCATTCCTTGCCGGAACGAGGCGGCGAACCTGCCGCTTCTGCTCGACGAGATCGGCACTGCCATGGCCGGGCGGGACTTCGAGGTCATTGTCGTCGACGACGGCTCGACAGACGATACACCTTCGGTGCTTGCCGCAGAGGCAGCGCTTCGCCGGTTTCCGCTGCGCCATCTCAGGCATGAAAAATCCGCCGGCCAGTCGCTCTCGGTGCGCTCGGGCGCCTGGGCGGCGCGCGGCGATATCGTCGCCACCATTGACGGCGACGGTCAGAACGACCCCGGTTATATCCCAGTGTTGATCGACGCGCTGCGGCAGGCTGGTCCCGAAGTCGGGGCCGCGCAGGGACAGCGTCTGAAGCGCCGCGACAGCAAGATCAAGCAACTGGCGTCGCGTTTCGCCAACGGGCTGAGAAAAGCCATCCTGCACGACGAGACGCGGGATACCGGCTGCGGCCTCAAGGCGATCTACACCGACATTTTGCGGAAATTGCCGTTCTTCGACGGCACCCACCGCTTTGTTCCGGCGCTGGTCATCCAGGAGGGCTACCGCGTCGTCCATTGCGATGTCGTCGACCGCTCCCGCCGTCACGGCAAATCGAATTACGGCATCTTCGATCGCGGCCTGCAGGGCGTGCTCGATCTTGCCGGCGTCTGGTGGCTGCGCCGCAGGCGCCGCAGAATGCCCAAAGTAGAGGAAATCAGGCATGGGTAACGTGCTTCAGGAATTGGCGACCTGGCTTCACGATGTTTTCGTCAAGCAATTCGATGCCTGGGTTCTGCTCGGCTTCGTCGCCCAGTTCTTCTTCACCATGCGCTTTCTGGTGCAGTGGGTGGCGTCGGAAAAGGCCAAGCGCAGCGTCGTGCCGATCGCCTTCTGGTTCTTTTCGCTGTTCGGCGGCGGCCTGCTGCTGATCTACGCCATCCAGCGTCAGGATCCGGTGTTCATCGCCGGCCAGGCCATGGGCCTGTTGATCTACATCCGCAATCTCTGGCTGATCGCCAACGAGCGCAAGGCGGCGATGACCAAGGTCGATTGAGCCCGCGACCGGCCTGAACCGGTCGAGCAAGCAATCCAGATTACTTGCCGTCCAGCCCGCCGTAAGACCTTACCAGCCGGACCATGTCGGCCGAATCGGCAGTCTCGCTCTCGAGCCCCTCGGCGACACCGACGCGGTCGGCGGCCGGGCGGTTCTGGCTGACTTTCCATTTGCCGCTGATTTCGGTGATTTCGATCTCCAGGCCGACGATGCCCTTGATCTGTGACTGGATGAAGGGCGCCGGCGCGTCGGTCACCGCCCACGGCGCCGAGCGGCTGCCCTCCTGCGACATCGTCAGATCGGAAATCTGCTCGGCCAGCCAATCCTGGTCTTCGATCACCGTGACGCTGCCGCGCACCTGGACGATGGCGTAGTTCCAGGTCGGTACCACCTTGCCGGTTTCACGCTTGGTCTCGTACCAGGACGGCGTCACATAGGCATCGGCGCCCTGGAATACGACCAGTACCGGCGCCAGGGGATTGTCGGCCAAAAGCCGCCATTGCGGATTGGCTTTGGCCAAATGGGCGCGCAGCCTGCCGTTCGGTGGCACATCCGCGTCTAGAAGAAAGGGAATCGCGTTGGCGACCGGCCCCTCGACGCCGTTCGACACCAGCAGGCCAAGCGGATGCGCCCGGATCAGCCCGTGCAGGACGTCCGGCCGTGTTTCCTGGAAGTGAGGCGGTTGGTACATCGCCGATTATCTCAGCCGCTTCGGCCGTGGGTCGGACAGTTCCCCGGCCAGCCGGCGATCGAGGTAGTCCGCGCATTCCTCGATCAGAAGCTCAGCATGGTTGGCAAAGAAATGGTTGGCGCCGGGCAGGGTCTTCTGGGTGATGGTAATGCCCTTTTGCGTGTGCAGCTTGTCGACCAGGCCCTGCACGTCCTTGGGCGGCGCGACCTTGTCGGCGTCGCCGTGGATGATCAGGCCGGACGACGGGCATGGCGCCAGGAACGAGAAATCATAGGTATTGGGCTGCGGCGCGACCGAGATGAAGCCCTCGATCTCCGGCCGGCGCATCAGAAGCTGCATGCCGATCCACGAGCCGAACGAATAGCCGGCAACCCAGCAGCTCTTGGAATCCGGATGCAGCGACTGCACCCAGTCGAGCGCCGCGGCGGCGTCGGACAATTCGCCGGTGCCGTGGTCGAACTCGCCCTGGCTGCGGCCGATGCCGCGGAAATTGAAGCGCAGCGTGGTGAAATTGCGCTTCTGGAACATGTAGAAGAGGTCGTAGACGATCTTGTTGTTCATCGTGCCGCCGAACTGGGGGTGCGGGTGCAGGACGATGGCAATCGGCGCGCTCTTTTCCTTCGAGGGCTGATAACGACCCTCCAGGCGGCCGGCCGGACCGGTGAAAATGACCTCAGGCATGAAATACTCCACTTGGCATAAATTGCGCGGCGCCCGGAACAACTCTTCCTCTGGCCCCAGTCTTCCCTAGGCCTTGACGCAGGGCGAGCGTCTTTCTAGAAGCTAGTTTAGAATTGTTCAAAACTGGGCGGCCAAAAATTGTGGCTCGGCCACCCGCGCCGCAAGCCGCGTAAATAGGACGTCTTGCCTTGCAATTTCAAGGAAATAACGCGCTATCTTCGCGGAACGGCTTTTGAAGGGACCAGTTGGACGGAAATGGCCGGAGCACGCGCCTACCTCGACTACAACGCCAGCGCGCCGCTGCTTGCCTCGGCGCGCGCGGCGGTGGTGGCTGCGCTCGACGTCGCCGCCAACCCGTCCTCGGTTCATGCCGAGGGCCGCGCTGCACGGCGGCTGATCGAAGACGCCAGGCGCGACGTGGCGCGACTGGTCAGCGCCAAAGCCGAGCATGTCGTGTTCACCTCCGGCGCTACGGAAGCGGCCTCGACGCTGCTGACCCCGGACTGGCAGATGGGGCGCGGCGCTGTCCGCATGAGCCGGCTTTACGTGTCCGAGGCCGACCATCCCTGCCTGCTGAATGGCGGGCGCTTCCCCACGGGGCAGGTAACGCGAATCGGCGTCGACGTCGACGGCATCGTCAGGTTCGACGCCCTGGCGGCAGCGCTCGGTGCGCATGACAAGGCCGAAGGCTTGCCGCTGGTGGCGATCCACGCCGCCAACAACGAGACCGGCGTGATCCAGCCGATTGGCCGCATTGCCGAAATCGTCAAGGCGGCGGGTGGCATCCTGGTGGTCGATGCGGTGCAGGCGGCCGGCCGCATTCCGCTCGATATGTCAGCGGGTTACGCAGATTATCTGATTCTCTCGTCGCACAAGATCGGCGGACCCAAGGGCGTCGGCGCCATTGTCGCGGCGTCGGACCTGATGATGCCAAAGCCGCTGGTCAGCGGCGGTGGCCAGGAAAAAGGCCATCGCGGCGGCACCGAAAACCTGGCGGCGATTGCCGGGTTTGGCGCGGCGGCGCGAGAGGCGTCTGCCGGCTTGCAAACGATCGAAACGGTGCGGCAGCGTCGCGACGAAATCGACGCGATCGTGAAAACGCTTGTTCCGGACGCCGAAATCTTCGGGACCGGCGCGCCAAGGCTTGCCAATACGACATTCTTCGCTATTGCCGGCATCAAGGCCGAGACGGCGCAGATTGCCTTCGACCTGGCCGGTGTGGCGCTGTCGGCGGGATCGGCCTGTTCGTCGGGCAAGGTCGGCCCGAGCCATGTGCTGAAAGCGATGGGTTACGGTGACGGCCTCGGCGCGTTGCGCGTGTCCATCGGCCACGCGACCAGCGCCGAAGACATTGAGCTGTTCCGTTCGGCGCTGGCGACGATCGTCGCGCGGCAAGCCGGCAAGGAAAAGGCAAGCAGGGAACGAGCCGCCTGAGCGCGGCAGACGAAATGTAGGGCCTTGCGGCCTGGTAGAGCCGTGCGTTCGAATTTGGCCGGGTGAATTTCCGGCATGAACGCACTATATGAAACTTACGCCGCCTCGGGTGCCTGATGGGTGCTCGTTTGCGGTGCCATAGTTTGAAAACTGCCGGGCCTTGACCCCGGCGTGGATGGAGAACGCTGATGCCTGCTGTGCAGGAGACGATCGATCGAGTTCGAAAGATCGATGTCGACCAGTATAAATACGGATTCCAGACCGAAATCGCGATGGACAAGGCCCCCAAGGGCCTGAGCGAGGACATTATCCGCTTCATTTCGGCGAAGAAGGACGAGCCGTCCTGGATGCTGGAATGGCGCCTGGAAGCCTATCGCCGCTGGCTGACGCTGGACGAGCCGAAATGGGCGCGCGTCCACTATCCCAAAATCGATTTCCAGGACCTCCACTATTACGCGGCGCCCAAGAGCACGCCGGGGCCGACTTCGCTCAGCGAGGTCGATCCCGAACTGCTGAAGGTCTATGAGAAGCTCGGCATTCCGCTCAGGGAACAGGAAATCCTCGCCGGCGTGCAGAAGACCGATGCGTCGGAGCTCGAGGAAGCCAGCGACAACGTCTACAAGTCGGGCCGCGTCGCCGTCGATGCGGTGTTCGATTCCGTCTCCGTCGTCACCACTTTCAAGAAGGAGCTGGCGCAGGCCGGCGTCATCTTCTGCTCGATCTCGGAAGCCATCCGCGAGCATCCGGAGCTGGTGAAGAAGTATCTCGGCTCGGTCGTGCCGACCTCCGATAATTTCTACGCAACGCTGAATTCGGCCGTGTTCACCGACGGTTCGTTCGTCTTCGTGCCCAAGGGCGTGCGCTGCCCGATGGAATTGTCGACCTATTTCCGCATGAACGAGAAGAATACCGGCCAGTTCGAGCGCACGCTGATCATCGCCGAGGAGGGGGCTTACGTCTCCTATCTCGAAGGCTGCACGGCGCCGCAGCGCGACGAGAATCAGCTTCATGCCGCGGTGGTCGAGCTGATCGCGCTCGACGATGCCGAGATCAAATATTCGACGGTGCAGAACTGGTATCCCGGCGACGCCGAAGGCAAGGGCGGCATCTACAATTTCGTCACCAAGCGCGGCGACTGCCGCGGCCATCGCTCGAAGATTTCGTGGACGCAGGTCGAGACCGGTTCGGCCATCACCTGGAAATATCCGAGCTGCATCCTGCGCGGCGACGATTCCAGCGGCGAGTTCTATTCGATCGCCGTGTCGAACGGCTACCAGCAGGTCGACAGCGGCACCAAGATGATCCATCTCGGCAAGAACACGTCCAGCCGCATCATCTCCAAGGGCATCGCCGCCGGCTTCTCGCAGAATACCTATCGCGGCCAGGTCTCGGCGCACCGCAAGGCGACCAACGCCCGCAACTTCACTAATTGCGATTCCCTGCTGATCGGCGATCAGTGCGGCGCACACACCGTGCCCTACATGGAAGCCAAGAATTCGACGGCGCAGTTCGAGCATGAGGCTACCACCTCGAAAATTTCCGAGGACCAGAAGTTCTACGTCATGCAGCGCGGCATCCCGGAAGAAGAGGCGATCGCGCTGATCGTCAACGGCTTCGTCAAGGACGTCATCCAGCAGCTGCCGATGGAGTTCGCGGTCGAGGCGCAGAAGCTGATCGGGATCTCGCTCGAGGGCAGCGTGGGCTGATGATGATGAAGAGTAGCCGAAAGGTAATGGCTGTTGGACTCGTGTGCTGGGTGGCTACCGCCATATTGGCCGTGTACTTTGTCTGGCAAAAGCCAGACGCTCTGACTGTCGATGATGTAGGGCCGATTCATCAGTTCTCGATTAGGACGAATTGAAGGGTCGAACGGCCAATGGCCAGATCGACTGCCTTGCGATGTAGTAGAAAGAAGAAAAATGCTTGAAATCAGAAACCTCCATGCCCGTATCGTCGACGACGGCACCGAGATCATCCGCGGCCTGAACCTGACGGTCAGGGCCGGCGAGGTCGCCGCGATCATGGGGCCGAACGGCTCGGGGAAATCGACGCTGTCCTATATCCTCGCCGGGCGCGAGGATTATGAGGTCACCGAGGGCGACATCCTCTACAACGGCCAGTCGATCCTCGAAATGGACCCAGCCGAGCGCGCAACCGCCGGCATCTTTCTCGCTTTCCAGTATCCGATGGAGATACCGGGGGTGGCGACGATGGAATTCCTGAAAGTGGCGATGAACGAGCAGCGCAAGGCGCGCGGCGAGGAGCCGCTGAAAATCCCGGAATTCCTCAAGCGCGTGAAGGAAGCGGCCGCCTCGCTCAACATGGACATGGCGATGCTGAAGCGGCCGCTCAATGTCGGCTTTTCCGGCGGCGAGAAGAAGCGTGCCGAGATCCTGCAGATGAAGCTGCTCGAGCCAAAGCTCTGCGTGCTCGACGAGACCGATTCCGGCCTCGACATCGACGCGTTGAAGATCGTCGCGGACGGCGTCAACACGCTGCGCTCGCCGGACCGGGCCATTGTCGTCATCACCCATTACCAGCGCCTGCTCCAATACATCGTGCCGGATACGGTGCACGTGCTCTACAGGGGTCAGGTGATCAAGTCGGGCGACAAGTCGCTGGCGCTCGACCTCGAGGCCAATGGCTATGCCGGCGTGATCGGGCAAGCCGCGTGAGATGCCGGAAGGCAGGACGAAACTGATGAATATGCACACGACACCCCAGCGAACATTAGCTGAAACGGCGCTGATCGACGCCTTTGGCGAGCGGCTGTCGCTGCTGCCCGGCGACGGCGCGGTGATGCTAAAGCGCGACGACGCCATCGAGGCGATCAAGAGCGGCCTGCCGACGCGGCGCATCGAATCCTGGCACTATACGGACCTGCGCCGGCTACTGACCTCGGTGCCGGACTTCGATCCGGCAGCGGTCGCGAAAGCCATTGCGCCGATCGTCGAAGGCTCCAGCGTTTTGCCGGTGCTGAACGGCGTGTCGACTACGAAACTGCCCGGTATCGAAGGCGTTGCCGTACAGCGCCTGTCGGAGAAGCTGACCGACGGCAGCATCGCTCCGGGGTTGGATTCCTATGGCAGCGACGATGCCATCGGCGCGCTCAACACCGCCTTTGTCGCCGACGGCTATTTCGTCGATATCGCCGACGGTGCCCAACTGGACAAGCCGCTCGAATTGCAGAATTTGCAGGCCGGTGGACAGACGCATGTACGGCTGGCCGTCCGTGTCGGTGCCGGCGCCAAGGCTGTCGTCGTCGAACGCCAGGCAGGCGAGGGGGCGGCGCTGGTCAGTTCGGTCAGCCAGCTTGTGCTTGGCGAGGGCGCCGAAGTGACATGGCTCATCGTGCAGGAGCAGCCGGATACGGCGACGCACCTTGCCCAGTTCAAGGCGCATCTCGGCAAGAATTCGAAGCTGACGCTGTTCGTCATGAATGCCGGCGGCAGACTGGTGCGCCAGGAGGTCGTTGTGAAGACGACCGGCGAGGGCGCCGACTTCACCCTGCGCGGCATCAATCTGCTCGCCGGCGATACCCATACCGATGTCACCATGGTGCTCGACCACGCCGTACCGCACACAGCCTCGACCGAAGTCATCCGCAATGTGGTGACCGGCAAGGCGCGCGGCGTCTTCCAGGGCCGCATCAACGTCCACCAATATGCGCAGAAAACCAACGCCAAGATGGCCTGCAACACACTGCTTCTGTCGGACGACGGCGAGTTCTCGACCAAGCCGGAACTCGAAATCTTCGCCGACGACGTCGTCTGCGGCCATGGCGCGACCGTCACCGAGATCGACCACAACCATCTGTTCTACCTGATGGCGCGCGGCATCGACGAGAAGACCGCGCGCGGCCTGCTGGTCAAGGCCTTCGTCGCCGAAGTGATCGAGGAACTGGACGACGAGGCCATCGTCGAGGCGCTCGAAGCACGGCTCGACGATTGGTTTTTGACGCACGGGTAGAGGTGACTGAGGGGTGCTGGACGGAATGAGGCGGTGCCTCGAGAGAGTTGTGATGGACCAGAAAGTCGAAAACATCCCCTACGACGTCGAGGCGATCCGCCGCGACTTCCCGATCCTGTCGCGGCAAATCTACGGCAAACCGCTGGTCTATCTCGACAATGGCGCCTCGGCGCAGAAGCCACAGGCGGTGCTCGACGCTATTCAGCACGCCTATTCCCAGGAATATGCCAACGTCCATCGCGGCCTGCATTTCCTGTCGAATGCCGCGACCGACGCCTATGAGAACGCGCGCAAGATAGTGCAGAGATTTCTGAATGCGCCGAGCACCGACAACATCGTCTTCACCTCGAACACCACGGCGGCGATCAACACGGTCGCCTATGGTTTCGGCATGCCGAACATCGGCGAAGGCGACGAGATCGTGCTGTCGATCATGGAGCATCATTCCAACATCGTGCCGTGGCATTTCATCCGCGAGCGGCAGGGCGCCAAACTGGTCTGGGTGCCGGTCGATGATCTCGGCGTCTTCCACATCGAGGAATTCGAAAAGCGGCTGACCGATCGGACAAAACTGGTCGCCATAACCCACATGTCGAATGCGCTGGGCACGGTGACGCCGATCAAGGACATTGTGCGCATCGCCCATGCGCGCGGCATTCCGGTGCTGGTCGACGGCAGCCAGAGCGCCGTGCATATGCCGATCGACGTGCAGGATCTCGACTGCGATTTCTTCGTCTTCACCGGCCACAAGGTCTATGGCCCGTCGGGCATCGGCGTGCTCTATGGCAAGAAGGATATTCTGGAGCGCATGCGCCCGTTCATGGGCGGCGGCGAGATGATCGAGGAGGTGACGCAAGACATCGTCACCTACAACGATCCGCCGCACCGTTTCGAGGCCGGCACGCCGCCGATCGTGCAGGCAATCGGGCTTGGTGCCGCGCTCGAATACATGGAAAAGATCGGCCGCGAGCGCATCGCCGCGCACGAGGCCGATTTGAAGGACTATGCGCATCAAAAACTGCGCGCCATCAACTCGCTGCGCATCTTCGGCGATGCGCCCGGCAAGGGCGCCATCATCTCGTTCGAGCTGCAGGGTATCCATGCCCATGACGTGTCGATGGTCATCGACCGGCAGGGAGTGGCGGTCCGCGCCGGCACGCATTGCGCCCAGCCGCTGTTGAAACGCTTCGGCGTAACATCCACATGCAGGGCGTCGTTCGGCATGTATAATACCAGGGCCGAAGTCGATGCTTTGGCCGATGCGCTGGAAAAAGCGCGAAAATTCTTCGGGTGACGATCATGGATGATGCCAGCCACACCGCCGAGACCAATTCGGAAGCGACGACCAATGCGGCGGTTTCCGGATCGACAATCCCCGCCGACGAATTGGCGCGGCTGACCGACGACATCGTCTCGGCGCTGAAGACGGTCTACGACCCGGAAATCCCGGCCGACATCTACGAGCTCGGCCTGGTCTACAAGATCGACATCGAGGACGACCGCTCGGTCAAGATCGACATGACGCTGACCGCGCCCGGCTGCCCGGTGGCCGGCGAAATGCCGGGTTGGGTCGAAAATGCCGTCGGCGCCGTCGAAGGCGTTTCCGGCGTCGAGGTCAACATGACCTTCGATCCCCCCTGGTCGCCCGACCGCATGTCGGAAGAGGCACAGGTGGCGGTGGGCTGGTATTAGCATCCGACCAGACAGAGGCTGGCGCACTTGCGCCGGGTACAAAACTTCACCATTTTAGGTGAGGAATCATTCGGCAGGCCTTGAACCTGCAAAGAATGGAGAAGGAAAGACATGGGACGCTTCGCCGTCATCACGATGACCGAAAAGGCTGCCGACCGGGTGCGCGAGATCGTCGCGACCCGTGAGAATGCGCATGGCATTCGCCTTGGCATCAAGAAGGGCGGCTGCGCCGGCATGGAATATACGGTCGATCTGGTGACCGAGCCGAACACCAAGGACGACCATATCGAGCGCGATGGCGCCCATGTCTATGTCGCGCCGGAGGCGGCACTTTTCCTGTTCGGCACCGAGATGGATTTCGAGCAGACGACACTGCGAACCGGCTTCACCTTCCGCAATCCGAACCAGAGCTCGGCCTGCGGCTGCGGCGAATCGGTCGAATTGAAGCCGGCCGACCTGAAGGCACTGGCCGAGGCGCGCGCTTCGGCCTGAGGTTTTCGTTCTCCCCGTCACTATGCGGGGAGAAGGTGGCCCGAAGGGCCGGATGAGGGGCCGAGCCGGCGTTCGCAATGTTTGCGCCGCCCCACATCTGCCTGCCGGCATCTTCTCCCCGTATAGCGACGGGGAGAAGAACGCTAATCCACCCACTTCCCCGTTCGCTTGTGCCAGTCTGCGATCGACTCCTCCGGGTAAACATCGAAGACCTTGTCGCCCTTGCCGATATCCGGCTCGACCCAGTTCGCCTTGTATTTCAGCATCAGATGCACCTTCTCCGGCGGCTTCGGCAGGTCTGTGTCGATCGCCGAGGCGAAGGGGTGCACCAGCTCCGGCCAGGTCGGATCGTAGAGCCAGAGTGCCGTCCCGCATTTCGTGCAGAAGTTCCGCTCGCCGGTCGAGGTCTCGCGTTGCGGGTGCTCGTCGTCCTCGATCTCGGCGCGGTAGACGCCGAGATGGCGCTTGCCCTGGATTTTCAGCGTCTCGTAATCGGCGCCGAGATTGATGGCAAAACCGCCGCCGCCCTGCTGCTTGCGGCAGATCGAGCAGTAGCACAGCATGAACGGCACCGGCGTGTGGCTTTCCACCTCGAAACGCACGGCATTGCACCGGCAGGACCCTTTGAGCAGAAGCGGCATGAGAAACTCCGACGAAAGTGATTTGAACTTTGTCAGGATGGCGCCGGTTGCGGCGATGACAAGGGGAAATCCGGGTGACATGATCGCCGCATGGACAACGAGCGCATAGAAGAGCTTTTCGAAGGCCTCGGCCCGGTCAGCATCCGCAAGCTGTTCGGCGGCAAGGGCATCTATTTCGACGGCGTCATCGTCGCCATCGTCATCGGTGGCGAATTGATGCTGAAGGCCGACGCCGAAAGCGCCCCGGAATTCGAAGCGGCCGGCTGCCGGCAATGGACCTATACCGGCTCGCGCCACGGCAAGCTCGTGTCGATGCCCTATTGGAGCGTTCCCGACAGCGCATTCGACGATCCCGACGAGATGGCGATCTGGGCGCGCCGCGCCTACGAGGCAGGACGGCGCGCCGGCAAATAGGCTGCGTCATGCTTCGGCAATTCCGGGCCGCACTTCATGCCAGCTCCCGCGCCTCGGGCACGAGCGCCAGCGCTTCGGCAAAGCCAGCGCTGGTGAAGGCGGCACTCTCGACGACGAGCATCGCTGCGGCAATGCCTTCGCGCAGTGCCGCGCGCAGCGTCAGGCCGCGCAGCAGGGCAGCGATCGTGGCGCCTGCCAATGCGTCGCCGGCGCCGGCAGCATCGGTCCGCTTTTGCAGCGGCGGTGGCGAGATCGAGAACGCGCTCAATTCGTCGAAACCGAGCACTGGTTCGTCGCCGGCGGTGATCACGCCGCTTTTCAGCCCGGCGCGTCTCAGGCCGTCGACGATGCCTTGATCGATTTGGACGCCGGCGAGCACGCCGGCCTCGTGCCGGTTCATGAAGGCCATCGCCAGACGGTCGAGCACCGGCGTCAGCCGCGCCGCTTTGTTGGGCGAGACCGCAAGCGCAAACACCGGCTTGCCAGCGGCGAGTGCCGCTAGCCGCTCCAGCGCGGTCGACGGCAGGTTGGCGTCGCACAGCACCGCGTCGGCCGAACCGATCGCTTCCCGCACCTTGGCGCGGCGGATCTGCTTGGGAAGCGCCAGCTCGTAGAGCACCATGTCGGCAAGGCCGGCGATCAGCCCGCCGTCGCTGTCGATCAGCATCGTATGGCTTGGCGTTGCTCGGTCGAGGAACACCGCCGACAGGTCGGCAACGCCGGCCTCGGTGACGGCGCGTAAGACCGTGTCGCCAAGGGCATCGCCGCCGCGCACCGAAAGCAGCGAGGCCGAGACGCCGCGGCGCACCGCACAGCGCAAGGCGTTGAAGACGGCGCCGCCGACATGCTCGCGCATCGTGCCGGGGTTGGAAGCGGCCGCCACGAAGGCGCCGGCAACCCGGCCGCGCCGCTCGATATAGGCGCCGCCCACGGCCAGGATCGTCGGGGATTTGATCATGCCGTCAAAATGCCCTTTAGCTGTTGCCCGGGGAGACTAGGTCGCCGGGCGGAACCCTGCAATCGCGGGTCCGATTCGGTCGGTAACGGCAACGGCGCCGCACGCGAGGCGAGACACATCGGAAGCGATAATTGCGAAACAAAAATAGAACAAATAGGGATATGCGTTATTTTTCAAGCCCTTGGTGCTCATTGACAAATGAGAACAAATGAGGTACATTCTTTTAAGGATTGCGGGATTGTCCGGCCTCCATTGACGACCACGGGGTGATGTATCATGGCTCAGAATTCTTTGCGGCTTGTAGAGGACAAAGCGGTGGACAAATCAAAGGCTCTGGATGCGGCGCTGTCGCAAATTGAGCGTGCCTTCGGCAAGGGCTCGATCATGCGGCTCGGCGCGAACGAGCAGGTCGTCGAGATCGAGACGGTGCCGACCGGCTCGCTTGGGCTGGACATCGCGCTTGGCGTCGGCGGCCTGCCGCGCGGCCGCATCGTCGAGATCTACGGGCCGGAAAGCTCGGGCAAGACGACGCTGGCGCTGCACACGGTGGCCGAAGCCCAGAAGAAGGGCGGCATCTGCGCCTTCGTCGATGCCGAGCACGCGCTCGACCCGGTCTATGCCCGCAAGCTCGGCGTCGATCTCGAAAACCTTTTGATCTCGCAGCCCGATACCGGCGAGCAGGCGCTGGAGATCTGCGACACGCTGGTGCGCTCCGGCGCCATCGACGTGCTGGTGGTCGATTCGGTGGCGGCGTTGACGCCGCGGGCGGAAATCGAAGGCGAGATGGGCGATTCGCTGCCCGGCCTGCAGGCCCGCCTGATGAGCCAGGCACTGCGCAAGCTCACCGCCTCGATCTCGCGCTCCAACACCATGGTCATCTTCATCAACCAGATCCGCATGAAGATCGGCGTCATGTTCGGTTCGCCCGAGACGACGACCGGCGGCAATGCGTTGAAATTCTATGCCTCGGTCCGCCTCGACATCCGCCGCATTGGCTCGGTCAAGGATCGCGACGAGGTCGTCGGCAACCAGACCCGCGTCAAGGTCGTCAAGAACAAGCTGGCGCCGCCCTTCAAGGTGGTCGAGTTCGACATCATGTATGGCGAGGGCGTCTCCAAGACCGGCGAGCTGGTCGATCTCGGCGTCAAGGCGGGCGTGGTCGAAAAGTCGGGCGCCTGGTTCTCCTACAATTCGCAGCGTCTTGGCCAGGGCCGCGAAAACGCAAAACTGTTCCTGCGCGACAATCCCGACACGGCGCGCGAGATCGAGCTGGCGCTACGGCAGAATGCCGGGCTGATCGCTGAGAAATTCCTTGAGAACGGCGGCTCCGAAAGCAGCGATGACGGTTTCGAGGACGACGCTGGGGTGATGTAGGGCAAGCGACGCCTCGCTGAGCCTCAGCCAGGTTTCGATTTGATGTTTTGATTTTGAGTTTGCGTAATCGATGCGTTTCGAACCGCCGGCCCAGGGCCGGCGGTTCGCGTTTGACGGCGAGGCAGACGCATTTCAAGGCGCTGGTGAAAGCCGGGATTTGAGCCCATTTGGTGTTTCTGGACAGGCTGCGGTGCGACCGCTAAAAAGGCCATGTCTATTTTCCGCCGGCAGCCGGCGGTTCTCTCGAAAAGGCAGTATTCATGAGTGGCGTCAACGAGATCCGGTCGGCATTTCTCGACTATTTTCGCAAGGAAGGTCACGAGGTCGTCGCGTCAAGCCCGCTGGTGCCGCGCAACGACCCGACGCTTATGTTCACCAATGCCGGCATGGTGCAGTTCAAGAACGTTTTCACCGGTCTGGAGAAGCGGCCCTATTCGCGCGCCACGACTGCCCAGAAGAGTGTTCGCGCCGGCGGCAAGCACAACGACCTCGACAATGTCGGCTACACCGCGCGCCACCTGACCTTCTTCGAGATGCTCGGCAATTTCTCCTTCGGCGACTATTTCAAGGAGCGGGCCATAGAGCTTGCCTGGAACCTGATCACCAGGGAGTTCGGGCTGAAGAAGGACAAGCTGCTGGTCACCGTCTACCACACCGACGACGAGGCGGCCTCGTACTGGAAGAAGATCGCCGGCCTTTCGGACGATCGCATCATCCGCATCGCGACTTCGGACAATTTCTGGGCGATGGGCGACACCGGGCCTTGCGGGCCGTGTTCGGAGATATTCATCGACCGCGGCGAGCATATCTGGGGCGGCCCTCCCGGCAGCCCCGAGGAGGATGGCGACCGTTTCCTTGAATTCTGGAACCTGGTGTTCATGCAGTACGAACAGGTGACGAAGGACGAGCGCGTCGACCTGCCGCGTCCGTCGATCGACACAGGCATGGGCCTCGAGCGCATGGCATCCATCCTGCAAGGCGTTGAAAGCGTCTTCGAAACCGACCTGTTCCGCCACCTGATCGACGCTGCGTCGTCGGCGCTTGGCAAAGGTCCGGATGCGGGCACCGTCGCATCGTTCCGCGTCATCGCCGACCATTTGCGTTCGTCCTGCTTCCTGGTCGCCGACGGCGTGCTGCCGTCCAACGAAGGCCGCGGCTACGTGCTTCGTCGCATCATGCGCCGCGCCATGCGCCACGCGCAGTTGCTCGGCGCCCACGATCCGCTGATGTGGCGCCTGGTGCCGGCGCTGGTCCGCGAGATGGGCCAAGCCTACCCGGAACTGGTGCGCGGCGAACAGATGATCACCGAAACGCTGAAGCTTGAGGAAACTCGTTTCCGTAAGACGCTGGTGCGCGGCTTGGGCTTGCTTTCCGAGGCGACGGAAAAGCTGGCCTCCGGCGACATGCTGGATGGCGAGACAGCGTTCAAGCTCTACGACACCTATGGCTTTCCGCTCGATCTGACGCAGGATGCGCTGCGCCAGCGCAACATCTCGGTCAACCTTGCCGGCTTCACCGAGGCGATGGAGCGGCAGAAGGCGGAGGCGCGCAAAAGCTGGGCTGGTTCCGGTGAGGCCGCAACCGAGACGATATGGTTCGCGGTGCGTGAGGAGACCGGCGCCACCGAATTCCTGGGTTATGAGACCGAGCAGGCCGAAGGCCTCATCCAGGCGCTGGTCAAGGACGGCAAAACCGTCGACAGCGCCGGCAAGGGTGACGCCGTTGCCGTGGTTGTCAACCAGACGCCGTTCTATGGCGAGTCCGGTGGCCAGATGGGCGATACCGGCGTCATTTCGGGCGACGGGTTCTCGATCGAGATATCCGATACCCAGAAGAAGGCCGATGGGCTTTTCGTCCATCTCGGCAAGGTGGCTAACGGCACGGTCAAGACAGGCGCGACCGTCGAGCTGAAGGTGGACCACGCGCGCCGCTCCAGGCTGCGCGCTAACCATTCCGCCACGCATCTGATCCATGAGGCGCTGCGCGAGGTGCTGGGTACCCATGTGGCGCAGAAGGGCTCGCTGGTTGCGCCCGAGCGTCTGCGCTTCGACATCTCCCACAACAAGCCGATCTCGCCTGACGAGCTCGAAGAGGTAGAGCGCATGGCAAACGAGATCGTCGTTCAGAACGGCCCTGTAACCACGCGGCTGATGTCTGTCGACGACGCCATTGCCGAAGGCGCCATGGCGCTGTTTGGCGAGAAATATGGCGATGAAGTGCGCGTCGTTTCGATGGGCACGGGCTTGCATGGCGCCAAGGCCAACCGGCCTTATTCGGTCGAGCTATGCGGCGGCACGCATGTCAGGGCGACCGGCGATATCGGCTTGGTGCGCATCCTGTCCGACAGCGCGGTCGCTGCCGGCGTGCGCCGCATCGAGGCGTTGACCGGCGAGGCGGCCAGAAAGCATCTCGACGAACAGGACAAGCGGCTGAAGGCGGCCGCCGCAGCGCTGAGGATTTCGGCGGCCGATGTGCCGGCCCGCGTCGAGGCGCTGCTCGACGAACGCAAGAAGCTCGAAAAGGAGCTGACAGAGGCGCGCAAGAAGCTGGCGCTGGGCGATCGCTCGCCAGCCGGTGTGCCGGCGGAAAACGAAACCATTGCCGGTGTCGGTTTTCTCGGCAAGGCGGTATCGGGCGTCTCGCCAAAGGATCTTAAGCCGTTGGCCGATGCCGGCAAGAAGTCGCTCGGCTCCGGCATCGTCGTCTTTGTCGGCGCCGGCGAGGACAACAAGGCAAGCGTCGTCGTCGCCGTCACCGATGATCTGACCGGCCGCTTCAGCGCCATCGATCTGGTGCGCGTCGCGTCCGCGGCATTGGGCGGGCAGGGCGGCGGCGGGCGACCCGATATGGCTCAGGCCGGCGGCCCGGACGCCTCGAAGGCCGAAGACGCGATCGCTGCGGTGAAGGCGGCTCTCGAAGCGGCGTGAACCTGCACCCGGGGCGGCACGGCCGAAATGGCGCGTCGCCCAGTGGATATCTCTGAGGGCCGATATGCCGACGCTGACGATGTATCAGGTCGATGCCTTTGCCGAACGGGCCTTCCAGGGTAACCCTGCCGCCGTTCTCCTTTTAGAGGAATGGCTGTCGGAGCAGGTAATGCAGGCCATCGCCAACGAAAACAATCTTGCTGAAATCGCGTTTGTGCGGCCGAATGGCAAAGGTTGGGATTTGCGCTGGTTCACGCCGGTCCACGAAGTCGACTTCTGCGGCCACGCCACTCTTGCGGCCGCCCATGTGCTGGCTACGGAATACAATGGTCAGGGCGAAATGGCCTTCGCCACCCGGGTCGGCGAGCTGCGGGTTTCCCGGTGGGAAGGGGGCTATCAGCTCGATCTGCCTTGTTTTCCGCCGCAGCCCGTCGAGGAAGAGCTGAACTCGGCGCTGCAAGCGATATTGCCTCAGCGGCCGGTTGCGAGCTTCCGCAATTTCGAGAACCTGATTGTCGAGCTTGCCGACGAGACAACCGTGCGATCTTTCGTTCCCGATCTGCTCAGGATCGGACGTTTTCATCCTCTCGGCCTGGTTATTACCGCGCCTGGGCGAGCCCACGATTTCGTCTCCCGTTACTTCGTGCCTGGGGCGGGCATTCCCGAGGATCCGGTAACCGGCTCCATTCATGCGACGCTGGTGCCTTATTGGTCTGAAAAACTCGGCAAGATGCATCTGTCGGCATTCCAATGCTCGCAGCGCGGCGGGCATTTGCTATGCGAACTGGCCGGAGATCGCGTGCTGATCACAGGCCGTGCGAAGACCTTCATGAAGGCGGAGATCTACCTTCCCGATTGAGCGGCTTGCCAATTCGGTGGCTGCTTCGCCTGAGCCAGGTGTCCAGATCACGGTATGGCGTTAGGGCCGGGCGGCGGCCCGATGGCGCAGGGCAGTGGCCCCAAAGAGGCGGCGCTAGAACGGCATAGCGCTCATCAGAGATGCCTTGATGCCTTCAGGGCACGCGTCATTCGCGTCGAGTCCCCCCAGGTCGACAGCCAAATCAGGCAGTCGGTGGTAACGGAGATCGCTGCGCGCAGGCGGTTCAGCAACGGTCCAGGCGAGGTCAGCAGCTCTTCGGCGTGACGGAGATGGGCAAGCTCTTCTTCGCGGACGGACAGGATGATGCCGTGCAACTCGTGATCGCGTCCGGTGAGAAAGAACAGCTGATCATCGAGATGGCGGTGCACCGCCGCTTCGACAGCTGCGGTGCAGGCCCAGACGCCTTGCGGGCCGAGCAGGGCAGTGAGGAAACCCAGCAGCCAGCCGCCCCAGCTCCAGAATTGCATCACGCGACACGGTCGGGAATTTCGCAGTGGCATGGCTGCATGGAAAGACGCGCAATGGGTGCGCTCGTGCCCAAGCATCTCCGACAAAGACGGCACGCAGTCCGGCCAGAAACGCTTCGCGACAAGAATCTGTGCCGAATAGATTCTGATCGCGCCGTACTCGCCGGCGTGGTTGACTCTGACTATTCTGGCCACCGTCAGTGCGTCCTGGTGAGAGAGCTTGGCCATGAATGCGCTCGAGAGTTAAGTCAGCCTGCCGGCAACGCTCGCACGCGCCGCAATGCGGGTCCACCAATTCTGGATCTCGGCAAACTCGGCCAGCAGGGCTTGTCCCTCGGCGACCTTGACGAAATAGCCGATGATCGGTGCGGCGTGCAGGTCGGCCAGCGTCAGGTCCGTTCCCAATAGCCAAGGCCCTTCGGCTTTCAGCGAGGAGAGCGCCTGCAATGCCGTTCTTGCCTGCCGCAACCCGTTGGCGATCACGGCTTCGTCGGGCGACGTTTTTTCCAGCCGCTCGACAGCGATATCCCAGACCATGGTCCTGTAGGCGTAGGCGTCGAGCAGGCCGGTGATCTGGTTAAGGCGTGCTCGAGGCCGGGCTTCGACCGGCTGCAGCGCCGGGCCGCCAAAGGCTTCGTCGACATAACGGACAATCGCGCCGGTCTCGTAGAGGCGAAAGCCGTCATGCTCGAAGGCCGGGATGCGGCCGAACGGCTGGTGCTCGAAATACCAGCCGGGAATGCCGTCCGCGGCAAAGATGTCGACGGGCACGAGCTCGTAGCCGACGCCCTTTTCCTCCAGCACCAGCCGCACGATGCGTACATAGACGCTGTAGTCCGCGCCGTAGACGACGGGCTTGCCCATGCCGGTTGGGCTCAGGCCATCGCTTTCTGCAAATTCTCGTCGATCTTGTCGAGGAAGCCGGTGGTCGAAAGCCATGGCTGGTCGGGGCCGATCAGCAGCGACAGGTCCTTGGTCATGAAGCCGGACTCGACCGTCTGGATGCAGACCCTTTCCAGCGTCTCGGCAAAGCGCCTCAGTTCGGCATTGTCGTCGAGCTTGGCGCGGTGCGCGAGGCCGCGCGTCCACGCAAAGATCGAGGCGATCGAATTGGTCGAGGTCTCCTCGCCCTTCTGGTGCTGGCGATAGTGGCGGGTGACGGTGCCGTGCGCGGCTTCCGCCTCGACGGTCTTGCCGTCCGGCGTCATCAGCACCGAGGTCATCAGGCCGAGCGAGCCGAAGCCTTGCGCCACCGTGTCGGACTGCACGTCGCCGTCATAATTCTTGCAGGCCCAGACATAGCCACCCGACCATTTCAGGCTCGAGGCCACCATGTCGTCGATCAGCCGGTGCTCGTACCAGAGTTTCTTCGCTTTGAATTCTGCTTCGAACTCCGCTTCGTAGACCTCCTGGAAGATGTCCTTGAAGCGTCCGTCATAGGCTTTGAGGATGGTGTTCTTGGTCGAGAGGTAGACGGGGTAATTACGCAGCAGGCCGTAGTTCAGGGAGGCGCGGGCGAATTCGCGGATCGATTCGTCGAGATTGTACATGGCCATGGCGACGCCGGCGCCGGGTGCGTCGAAGACGTCGTGCTCGATCACCTGGCCGTCCTCGCCGACGAATTTGATCGTCAGCTTGCCCTTGCCGGGGAAGCGGAAGTCGGTGGCGCGGTACTGGTCGCCGAAGGCGTGGCGGCCGACGATGATCGGCTTGGTCCAGCCGGGCACCAGCCGCGGCACGTTCTTCATGATGATCGGCTCGCGAAAGATGGTGCCGCCGAGGATGTTGCGGATGGTGCCGTTCGGCGACTTCCACATCTTCTTCAGCTTGAATTCCTCGACGCGCTGCTCGTCGGGCGTGATCGTCGCGCATTTCACGCCGACGCCGTATTTCTTGATGGCATTGGCCGAATCGATGGTCACCTGGTCGTTGGTGGCGTCGCGGTGCTCGATGCCGAGGTCGTAATATTCGAGCTTGAGGTCGAGATAAGGGTGGATCAGCTTGTCCTTGATGAACTGCCAGATGATGCGGGTCATCTCGTCGCCGTCGAGTTCGACGACCGGGTTCGCCACCTTGATCTTCGCCATGGAAAGAATGCCTCACTTTTGGGGAACGGAACGGCCTTGCCCGCACGGCTGCCGGCCCTGGGATGCGGCCCGTATATCAAAGGCTTTTTGGCCGCGCAAACGGCGAACCGCGCCGTAGTGTCGGCATTCCTTGCGAAAGCTTCATTTTCGCCGCCAAATGTGGCAGGGGACTGCGAAATGCCGCAAACAGCAGTTCACTGACAACCATGGCCGCTACCCAGGATCCCGCCACCCCTCTTGCCTCCGGAACTCCAGCGTCCGGACCGGCGATCATCCTGGTCGAGCCGCAGCTCGGCGAGAATATCGGCATGGTTGCGCGCGCCATGGCCAATTTCGGCCTTACCGAGCTGCGGCTCGTCAATCCGCGCGACGGCTGGCCGAGCGAGAAGGCGCGTGCCGCCGCAAGCCGCGCCGACCACGTCATCGATGCAGTCACGGTGTTCGATGACCTCGCCTCGGCGATTGCCGATTTGAACTTCGTCTTCGCCACCACGGCGCGCGCGCGCGACAATTTCAAGCCGGTGCGCGGTCCGGTCGAGGCGGGCAGGGCGCTGCGCGCGCGGCAGCGGGCCGGCCAGCGCACCGGCATCCTGTTCGGCCGCGAGCGCTTCGGCCTCTATAATGACGAGGTCGGCCTTGCCGACGAGATCGTCACTTTCCCCGTCGATCCAGCCTTCTCCTCGCTCAACATCGCCCAGGCTGCCCTGCTGATGTCCTATGAATGGATGAAGTCCGGCCTGGAAGACGAGACCAGGACCAACTTCTCCGGCCCCGAAATGCCGCCGGCTGCCAAGGAAGAATTGCACGGCCTGTTTGCGTATCTGGAAGGTGCACTGGAGGCGCGCGGCTATTTCCGCCCGGCAGCGAAGAAGCCGAAGATGGTCGACAATTTGCGTGCAGTGCTGACCCGCCCCGGCTTTGCTGAGCCGGAGCTCAAGGTGCTGCGCGGCATCATATCATCGCTGGACAGGTTCTCGCCGGCCATGCCGCGCGGCGACGGATCGCCCGGCGACGATCCAAGGCGGCTCCCGGCGGCCGCGGCACGCGCTGCGAGGGCGAAAGACAAAGACTAGCCTCGGAACTGCCCATACCTCACCAGTAACCGAATGTTATTTGGTGTGATCCATTGTCTGGAAAACGATGGATCTTTCGATGTTCAATTCAAATATCGGGCGTCTTCGCTTTTTCTTCTATTCCGCGGCCCTGCTGGTTGCGGAAATCGTGACCTTTGTGCTGTGCGTCGTGCTGACCATCGGCATCGAGGGTTTGGCCAATTCGAAGCCCGGACCTTCCAGGGAAGGGCTGGCCGCGGCCGTTCTCGTTACCTCGCTGGTGATCGTTCTGTTCCGCGCGAATTTCGCCTGGCGTCGAAGCCGCGACGCGCAAGGGTCGGGTTGGATCCTTTGGTCCTATATCGTGTTCTCGACGCTGTTCGCGATCCTGCAGGCCGGCACTGTTCTTGTCGTAAAATTCGACGGCGAAGATTCGCATTCCGGCCTTAACCTGCTGGGATTAGCTCTTGTCGGGCTGTGGGCCGTCATCTTGGCGGCCAAGCCGGCGGGTGGCGGCTCTTCGGATATAGCGTCATCCCTGAGTTTCGACGATTTCGACCCGCCCGGGCCGCTGCGCGGCGCCGCCGCGCTCCATTCAGCGTCAGCCACCGGCGCGACGGCCCTGGCTCCAGCCTACGCCACGCGGGCCGCGCCGGTGCCGTCGAACCACCCTGCATCTCAACCTGCATCTCCGGCGAACGGCCGGCCGCGGCCCGGCGGCTTCGGCAAGCGCGGCCTTGTGTGACCGGCTCGCCGCATCAAGGCCATGATGCTTCCACATAGAAGCGGCCGGGATAAAGCATCATTGGCCGAAGCAGAAAGCATGGGCCGGGCCTTCCCTCGTGATCTCGTTTGTGATTCCCAGCCCTTAGTGATTCCCAGCCCTTAGTGACTCAATGACAATGACCGATCCATCGAGCGCCCGTCCGATCCTGATGTTCGATTCCGGCATTGGCGGCCTGACCGTGCTGCGGGAGGCGCGCGTGCTGATGCCTGATCGCCGCTTCATCTATGTCGCCGACGACGCGGCGTTCCCCTTCGGCGGCTGGGAGGAGCCGGCGCTGAGAACACATATCCTGGAGTTGTTCGCCAGGCTGCTCGACCGGTTTTCGCCGGCCATCTCGGTCATCGCCTGCAACACCGCCTCGACGCTGGTCATCGATGCCTTGCGCGAGAGGTTTCCCGGCCACCCTTTCGTCGGCACCGTGCCGGCCATCAAGCCGGCGGCGGAACGCACGCGCTCAGGCCTGGTTTCGGTGCTGGCTACGCCCGGCACCGTCAAGCGCCAGTACACGCGCGACCTGATCAGCAAATGGGCGCAGAAATGCCATGTCCGCCTGGTCGGCAGCGACAGGCTGGCTGCATTGGCCGAAGCCTATATGCGCGATGGTTTTGTCGACGAGGACGCCGTGCGCGCCGAGATCGCGCCGTGCTTCGTCGAGCATGACGGGCTGCGCACCGACATCGTCGTGCTTGCCTGCACCCATTATCCGTTTTTGGCCAACCGCATGCGCAAGACAGCACCGTGGCCGGTCGACTGGCTCGACCCGGCCGAGGCGATCGCACGCCGGGCGCTGTCGCTGCTTGCCGATACCGAGGCCCGCTATCGCAGAGAGGCACTGCCGGAAGGCGCCGACCTTGCATTCTTCACCTCGAACAGCGCCGATTTTCCGACGCGCCGGCTGATGCAGGGATTTGGCCTGGCGATATCCTGATCGCAGGCAATTTTCGCTTTGGGAACATCACACCGGACAATGCGTTTTCCTCTCATTGGAAACGGGAGAAACTATCATGCCAGCCACCTCAAAAGCCCAGCAGAAAGCGGCCGGCGCGGCATTGTCAGCCAAGCGCGGCGAGACCAAGAAGGGCGCGCTCAAAGGCGCGTCGAAGGGAATGTATAAATCCATGAGCGAAAAACAGCTCGAGGAATTCGCCGAGACCAAGCGCAAGGGCCTGCCGGAAAAGAAGTCGAAACACTGATCGACTGGCCATTCTGACGGCGGATGCCGGTCAATAAAAGGCCCGCGGCTGAGCCGCGGGCCATGAAGTCTCAACGGGCGAGGACGAAAATTACCAGTTCCAGCCCCACCCGCAGCGCCGCACTTTGTAGCGGATCACCTTGCGATGACCGTGCCGCCACACCACCTTCTTCTTGACCACGATGCGGCAGACCTGGTGATGCCTGTGCCCATGCCAATGCCGGGCCTGCGCCGGCTCGGGCGCGACCGCCATCGTGCCGGCCATCACCGCGGCGCCTACCAACGTAAGGAAGAACTTCTTCATGCGAATTCCAGCTCCTCTGACTTCAGTCCCTTCCTGATGCCGCTGGCGCAACCTCCCGCCACATCCGGCACGTTCTACAACCGTAACACTATCCGGTTCGGCGATTCGCGCCAGCCGGAAGCTTGACAGCGGTTAAATCTCCGTTTAACCAGCCCACCAACACCGGGCCGCAATGCCCGGTGGTTTTCTTTATGTGTGCAAGACGTTTGGGAAGCCGGTTTTACTTTCCCTATGTCTTGTTTGAAATGACGTGTCCCGTGGGTTTTCCGTCGCGTTGCGTGGAAAACCCTGTCAGGTCTCGAAAACGGAGGCCAGAGGAGGGCGCGTTTCCTTCACCCGGACCATGAGGTTCCGGGTGCATTGTTTTGAAAGGGAATGCGATGAGCAAGCGCGAATCCGCGAAGTACAAGATCGACCGCCGTCTTGGCGAAAACATCTGGGGCCGCCCGAAGTCCCCGGTCAACAAGCGTGAATACGGCCCCGGCCAGCATGGCCAGCGTCGCAAAGGCAAGCTTTCCGATTTCGGCCTGCAGCTGCGCGCCAAGCAGAAGCTGAAGGGCCACTATGGCGACGTTTCGGAAAAGCAGTTCCGCAAGGTCTATGAAGAGGCGGACCGCCGCAAGGGCGACACCTCGGAGAACCTGATCGGCCTGCTCGAATCGCGCCTCGACGCGGTCGTCTACCGCGCCAAGTTCGTGCCGACCATCTTTGCGGCGCGCCAGTTCGTCAATCACGGCCACGTCAACGTCAACGGCAAGCGCGTCAACATCGGCTCGTACCGCTGCAAGCCGGGCGATGTCATCGAAGTGCGCGAGAAGTCGAAGCAGCTGGTCATCGTGCTGGAATCGGTGGGCCTGGCCGAGCGCGACGTGCCCGATTATATCGAGGCCGATCACAACAAGATGACCGCGGCTTTCACGCG
This sequence comes from Mesorhizobium sp. M1182, assembly GCF_040318335.1. NCBI lineage: Bacteria > Pseudomonadati > Pseudomonadota > Alphaproteobacteria > Hyphomicrobiales > Phyllobacteriaceae > Mesorhizobium > Mesorhizobium sp. M1182. The sequence continues at coordinate 42,933 of NZ_JAMYMD010000004.1, read as the reverse complement.
CATCCCCGGCCTGGCGGACGTTCCGTTTGCCGTGCAGATGGAACCGAACCTGGTCGTCGAGTTCTATTCGCGCTGATCGGCGCGTTCGTCGCGATACAATCGAAGGCCGCCCGTCGAGGCGGCCTTTTCTTTTTCGTTCCTTTTCCACGGCGTGATTCCGAAATCGATTTCGGTTTCCGGTCCGATGCGCTACTGCGGGCGGCAACAGGATCTTGGGGCCGACGCGCCATGAATATGCTGCCAGACGCCGAAACACTCGAACCGGTCGCCGATACCGAAGGCGGCTTTCATCCGCTGTTTGCCGATGTGCCGTCCTCCGTCGAGTTCAACAAGCTGCGCAAGCGGCTGTTGCGGCTTGCCCGCCAGGCGATCGACGATTTCGCCATGGTGAGACCCGGCGACCGTTGGCTGATCGCTCTGTCGGGCGGCAAGGATTCCTACGGCCTGCTTGCCGTGCTGCTCGATCTCAAATGGCGCGGGCTGCTGCCGGTCGAGCTGTTGGCCTGCAATCTCGACCAGGGCCAGCCGAACTTTCCCAAGCACATATTGCCCGATTATCTCGATAGATATGCCATTCCGCATCGCATCGAATATCAGGACACCTATTCGGTGGTCACCGACAAGCTGGCCGAGGGCAGCACCTATTGCTCGCTGTGCTCGCGGCTGCGGCGCGGCCATCTCTATCGCATTGCCCGCGAGGAGGGCTGCTCGGCGCTGGTGCTCGGTCATCACCGCGAGGACATACTGGAAACCTTCTTCATGAACCTGTTCCATGGCGGACGCCTCGCCGCCATGCCGCCGAAGCTGCTCAACGACGAAGGCGATGTCATGGTGCTGCGGCCGCTCGCCTATTGTGCGGAAGCCGATCTCGAGAAATTCGCCGGCGCCATGAAGTTCCCGATCATTCCGTGCGATCTGTGCGGTAGCCAGGAAGGCCTGCAGCGCAACGCCATGAAGGCGATGCTCGACGACATCGAGAAGCGCATGCCCGGCCGCAAGGACACGATGATCCGCGCCATGACCAATGTGCGGCGTTCGCATCTGCTCGACAGGAAGCTGTTCGATTTCGCCGCCCTCAACGAAACCCTCACCACCAGGCGTCCCGATGACATTTGACGATAGCGCGATCGACTGGCTTGCCGACCTTCTGTCGGAAACCGCCGTCGCCGAGATCATGCCGCGCTTTCGCCGGTTGAGCGAGGGCGACGTCCGTCGCAAGACCTCGGCCGCCGATCTCGTCACCGAGGCCGACATCAATGCCGAACGGCGCATCACCGCCAGGCTGCGCCAGCGTTATCCCCACGCAATGATCGTCGGCGAGGAGGCCTGCTCCGACGACCCGACGCTGCTCGACGGTCTCGGCGATGCCGAACTCGCCTTCGTCATCGACCCGGTCGACGGCACCTTCAACTTCGCCTCCGGCGTGCCGCTTTTCGGCGTCATGCTTGGCGTCGTGATCAAGGGCGAGACGGTCGCCGGCATCATTCACGATCCCGTCGGCAAGGATTGGCTGATCGGCGTTAGTGGCGCCGGCAGCCATATCCGCCATGCCTATGGCGATCTGGAAAAGGTCCATGTCGCCAAACCGGCGCCGATGTCGGAAATGACCGGTGCGGTCTCATGGCACTATGTGCCCGAGCCGGACCGCTCACGTTTGGCGCGCAACCAGACCAAGTCGCTATCGCAGTTCAATTATCGCTGCGCCGCCCACGAATACCGCCTGCTGGCCAGCGGCCACGGCCATTTCGTCGTTTACAACAAGCTGATGCCTTGGGACCACTTGGCCGGCGTGCTGATCCATGCGGAGGCCGGCGGCCATGCCGCGCGCTTCGACGGCAGCGCCTATCTGCCGTCGCATGTCGGGGGTGGCCTGCTGGTCGCGCCGGACCGCGAGAGCTGGCGGGAGCTGCGCCGCGAGCTCTGGGCAGAATAGCTCTTCGCTGCCAAAGTTGTCCAATCTTGTGCGAAACCGGAGATCTCGAATGAAACCTCGGTCCGCAATTGTTGCAACGGCCTTTGCCCTTGCCTTGGTTGCCGGTGTCAATGAAGCAAGCGCTGGGGAACGCGCATGTCGCAGTCCCGACTCCGTCGACACCATAGACGAGATGTTCTCCGCGATCTTCGCCTGTTGGAAGCCGCCGCGCGGAACCGCGGGCATGACCCTGACACTGCAGTTCTCAATTCGCCGAAACGGCACGCTTATCGGCAAGCCGCGCGCCACCTACTCCCATCTAGGGGACGATGGTCCGCTCAACCGAGCCTTCGTGGCTTCCGTCCTCGAGGCGCTCGACAAGGCTCTCCCACTGCCCGTTTCGGACAGTATGGGTGGAGCAATCGCAGGACGTACGCTGTTCCCTCGCTTCACCGCGGTCAGTGAGGGTGCATCCTAGGCGCACGCGCAATGTGCATTAAACCGGCGGGTTATGCGGCTGGAACAGTCTGCCGCGCTCGGCCAGCAGGATCATCAGCAGCGCCGCCACCGACACGCTGCAGAACCCGGCGGCCAGCGGCGTCACCGTGCCGTTGAAGGCTTGGCCGATCAGCGTGCCGAGAATGCCGCCAAGAAATGTCTGCATGAACCCAAGGATCGACGATGCAGTGCCGGCCAGGTGCCCCAGCGGCTCCATGGCAAGCGCGTTGAAGTTCGCGCCAAGCGCGCCGAACGGGACCATGGCGCAGGCAAAGAAGGTAATGAAGAGCCAGAGCGGCATCTTTATTTCGATGGAAACGACCAGCCAGGCAAGGCTGATGGCCAGAAACAGCAGCAACGCGCTTTGCGACAGGCGGCGCATGCCGATGCGGCCGACGAGGCGCGAGTTGAGGTAATTCGAAAAAGCAAGTACGCCGGCAACCCCCGCGAAGATGACGGGGAACATCTCGCCGACATTGAATACGCTGACATAGATTTGCTGGGCCGAGGCGATGAAGCCGAACATGGCGCCGAAGATGAAGGTGCTGGCAAAGGCGTAGCAGAGCGCGATGCGGTTGGTGAGAACGATGCGGAAGCCGCCGATGATGGAGGACAGCGTCAGCGGCCGGCGATATTCGGGGTGTAGTGTCTCGGGCAGGCGCAGCAGCGACCAGGCGGACACGATCAGCGCGCCGGCTGCCATGGTGACGAAGATCACATGCCAGGTCGCAAACAGCATGATGAACTGGCCGATACCGGGCGCCACCACCGGAATGGCCATGAACACCATGAAGATCAAGGACATGACTTCGGCCATGCGCCTTCCGTCGAACGTATCGCGCACGATCGAGACGGCAATGACGCGCGTCGCCGCCGCACCGATGCCTTGCACGGCCCGGCATAGCAGAAGCGTGGTGAATGACGGGGCGATTGCCGCAGCGCCGGCCGCCAGGACGTAGATCACCAGCCCTGCGACAAGCGGCGCGCGGCGCCCGAAGCGGTCCGAGATCGGTCCGAAGAACAGCTGTCCGCCGCCAAAGCCAAGAATATAGGCGGTGACCACATATTGCCGGTGGTTTTCATTTTCGATGCCAAGCGAAGCGCCGATCTGCTGCAGCGCCGGCAAAATAATGTCGATGGCAAGCGAATTGAGCGCCATCAGCGCCGCGCACAGCGCAATGAATTCCCAGCGCGGAATGGGCAAGGTGCTTGCCTTTTGCTGCGCTTGTGCTTGCTGATCCAAGGCCAGTCCGATCCTCAAACGAAAATGCGCCGGCTGGCCGACGCATCCATTCGTTGATTGCCCGATAGCGGGCAGAACTTTTTGCCAAGGTGGGGGCTGCCCCGGCGCTTAGCGCATGACCCCCGAAAATCGCAGGCGGAAGGTCATACGCAGAAACAGAAGTCAGGCGGCGCCTTTGACGCTGACGCCCTTTTCGACGAGGAAGGTCTGCAATTCGCCCGCCTGGAACATCTCGCGGATGATGTCGCAGCCGCCGACGAACTCGCCCTTGACGTAGAGCTGCGGGATGGTCGGCCAGTTGGAATAGTCCTTGATGCCTTGCCGCAGTTCGGCCGACGTCAGCACGTCGACGCCCTTATAGTCGGCGCCGATATAGTCGAGGATCTGCACGACCTGGCCGGAAAATCCGCATTGCGGGAAGCCGGGCGTGCCCTTCATGAAGAGAACGACGTCGTTGCCCTTCACTTCATTGTCGATGTAGTCGTTGATGCCGCTCATGGAATACCCTTTCATGCCTGTGGGAGTCAGGCTCGAACATTACCCTTCAAATAAACCCATGGGTTGCGCGAAACAAGGTGTTTGCCGCCTTGCCATGCAAATGGCGCAAAGGAACGTCTGATCTTGGGCCAAGAGCGTTGGCCACCATCTTTCCCGAGGCGCGATGAAAAGACGATATCTCGCCGGGTTCGTCCTCGCCGTTCTGGTCGCCGCACTGTCCTTGATCTGGTGGGCCAGGTCGCCGAGACAGCCATCTCTCGTCGTCGGCGGTGAATTACCGGCGCCGTGCCGCGACGCGAGCTTCGAGGCGGTCGCCTATGTCGTCTGCGAAATCGATCTGCGCCACTATGACATCGGTGTGTTCCACGCAGGCCTTGACGGCAAGGCTTTCGGTTCACTGGACAAATTCGACAAGGCGATGGCGGATCATGGCCGGCCGGTGCTGCTCGCCATGAACGCCGGCATGTATCACCAAGACCTGACTCCGGTCGGCCTTCTCGTCGAAGACGGCCGGGAGAAGGCGCCGATCAACGTCGCCGACAGCGAAGGGAATTTCTTCCTGAAACCGAATGGCGTCTTCCTGGTCCGGAAGGACGGCAAGGCGGCGGTCATGGAGACAAGCGCCTATGCTGCGACCAGACTGGACGTGATGTTTGCCACGCAATCCGGCCCGATGCTGGTGATCGACGGCCGGCTTCATCCCCGCTTCGAGCAAAACGGCACATCGCGCTATATCCGCAATGGCATCGGCGTGCGTGACGAAAACACTGTCGTGCTGGCGATCTCGCGCTCTGAGGTCAGCCTCGGCAGCTTCGCGCGACTGTTTCGAGATGTGCTCGATTGTCCCAACGCGCTTTTCTTCGACGGGGTCGTTTCGGCGCTGTCGAACGGCGAGCGGATGATTGTGGGTGGAAGCTATCCGGTCGGGCCGATCATCGCCGTGTCGGCGAAAAGGTGAATTTATTTATGCGCACGTACGCATATGAATGCCGGCGCCAAACTCAGTTCGGCAAAATGCCTGGAGTCGACCATTTCCATCTCGGGCGCGGGAACCGGCTCGACGAAACGATCGAGCGTCCAGCCTGTGTCGGCAAGCCCGTTGAGGATATCGCCGAGCGGCCTGCGATAGGATTCGACATAGGGCTTGGGCTCCCCAAAACCTCCCCAATACATGCCCCAGCGATTCGTTTCAAAATAGGTTTTCGTCCCGCGCGTGCGCGTGTCCTGCCAGTCGCGCATTGGATGGCCCATAGAGAACACCAGCCAGCCGCCCGGGCAGGCCACGCGATGAAACTCAGCGAATACCGGCTCCAGTTTTTCGACATAGTCGAGCGCCAGCGAGCAAAGTATTCGGTCGAAACTGCCATCCGCGAGCCAGTCGAGAGCCCTTTCGAGGTTGCCAAGCCGGATATCGACATCGAGCCCAGCGCATCGCTGACGTGCCAGAGCCAGCATTTCCGGCGTAATGTCGAAGGCACTTACCCGCGCACCTGAGCCAGCCAGCTTTTCCGAGCAGATACCGGAGCCGCAACCGGCGTCCAGTATGTTCAGACCCGTCACGTCGCCCAGCAACTCCAGCGAGGCTGGCCGTTCATAAAGGGCGTTGTGCGGCTTGATCGGCGCCAGCGCGTCATAGCGCTCGGCGAAGGAAGCATAGGCACTGACTGCAACCGGATCGCTGTCGCCTTTGGCCATGACTTCCCGCTTGCGTAGAATTAGTCCGGCACGCTGGTCTGCAGGGCAAGCGCGTGCAACACGCCGCCCATATTGCCCTTCAGCGCGTCATAGACCATCTGGTGCTGCTGGACCCGGCTTTTCCCGCGAAAGCTTTCGGCCACAACCTCAGCCGCATAATGGTCGCCGTCGCCGGCCAGGTCGCGAATCGTCACCTTGGCGTCGGGAATGCCTTCCTTGATCAGCCGTTCGATGTCGTGGGCGTCCATTGCCATATGAGGATTCCTTGTTCAGGTCGTGATCTCATAGATATGGTCGAAATGGCGGATGAACCACAGGGAAAGGGCCCACTCGATCACATCACGGGTCCACGACCTCATTTGCCATGAAGCGAGGGAACCAGGATTCGTGGGCGGCGGTCAATTCGCTGACCGGTATCGCACGCGCCTCGCCCAGCTTCAGGTCGCTGCCGCCGGTCGAGCCGATCCACGGCGCAAAAACGCCGAGCTTGTTTTGTTGTTCGCGAATGGCGTCCCATTGCTCGCTCTGCGGGTCGATCGACAGCGTCAAGAGATAGCGGCCCTGGTCCTCGCCGAACCAGACGGGGATTGGATCTGTGCCGATCAGGCCGGGGATGGTCGCGCCGATGCCGGAGGCCATCGCCATCTCGGCCAGCGCTACCGCGATGCCGCCATCGGAAACGTCATGCGCCGCGGTAACGACACCGGAGGCGATCAGTGCCCGCACATGGTCGCCGACCCGCTTCTCGTGGCCGAGATCGACCGGCGGCGGCGGGCCGTCGGCGCGGCCAAAGATGTCGCGCATATAGACCGACTGGCCAAGATGCGAGCCCCATATCGTCGGCGCGCCGACCAGCACGATCATCTGGCGTTCGGCGGCAAAGCCGATGCGCACCATTTTCGACCAGTCGGCAATCAGACCGACGCCGCCGATGGTCGGTGTCGGCAGGATGCCCTGTCCGTTGGTCTCATTATAGAGGGAGACGTTGCCGGAGACGATCGGAAAGCCAAGCGCCCGGCAGGCATCGCCGATGCCTTTCACAGCACCAACCAGCTGGCCCATGATCTCCGGCCGTTCCGGATTGCCGAAATTGAGGTTGTCGGTGGCCGCGAGCGGCAGAGCGCCGGTGGCGGTAAGATTGCGCCAGCATTCGGCAACCGCCTGCTTGCCGCCCTCGTAAGGGTCGGCCTCGCAATAGCGCGGCGTCACGTCGGAGGAGAAGGCGAGCGCCTTGGTCGGGTGGCCATCGACGCGCACGACACCGGCGTCGCCGCCGGGAAGCTGCAGGGAATTACCCTGGATCAGCGTGTCGTACTGCTCCCAGACCCAGCGGCGCGAGGAAAGGTCCGGTCCGCTCAGCAGCTTGAGCAGTGCGTCGGCCACATCGGCTTGCGGTGCATCGCCGGCCAGCGGCGCCGGCTTCTTCGGCTCGACCCAGGGACGGTCATATTCCGGCGCTTGATCGCCGAGATCCTTGATCGGCAGGTTGGCGACCTCGTCGCCCTGGTGCAGCACGCGAAAGCGCAGATCGTCGGTAGTCTTGCCGACGATGGCAAAGTCGAGGCCCCATTTGTGGAAGATCGCCTCGGCCTGTTTTTCCTTTTCGGGGCGCAGCACCATCAGCATGCGCTCCTGGCTCTCCGAAAGCATCATCTCATAGGCGCTCATGCGCTCTTCACGCACCGGCACCTTGTCGAGATCGAGCTCGATGCCGAGGTCGCCCTTGGCGCCCATCTCGACCGCCGAGCAGGTGAGGCCGGCGGCACCCATGTCCTGGATGGCGATAACGGCGCCGGACGCCATCAGTTCGAGGCAGGCTTCGAGCAGGCATTTTTCGGTGAACGGATCGCCAACCTGCACGGTGGGCCGCTTCCCGTCGATCTTGTCGTCGAACTCGGCCGAGGCCATGGTGGCGCCGCCGACACCGTCGCGCCCGGTCTTGGCGCCGAGATAGACCACCGGCAGGCCAACACCCTTGGCTTCCGACAGGAAGATCGCATCAGTCTTGGCAAGCCCCGCCGCAAAGGCATTGACCAGGATGTTGCTATTGTAGCGGCCGTCGAAATTGACCTCGCCGCCGACTGTCGGCACGCCGAAGGAATTGCCATAGCCGCCGACGCCGGAAACGACACCGGCAACGAGGTGCCTGGTTTTGGGGTGGTCCGGCGCGCCGAAGCGCAGCGCGTTCATCGCCGCGATCGGCCGCGCGCCCATGGTGAAGACATCGCGCAGGATGCCGCCGACGCCGGTCGCAGCTCCCTGATAGGGCTCGATATAGGAGGGGTGGTTATGGCTCTCCATCTTGAAGACGACGCAGTCGCCGTCGCCGATGTCGACCACGCCGGCATTCTCGCCCGGGCCCTGGATGACTTGCGGCCCGGTGGTCGGCAGCGTGCGCAGCCACTTCTTCGAGGATTTGTAAGAACAATGCTCGTTCCACATCGCCGAAAAAATACCAAGTTCGGTAAAGCTCGGTTCGCGCCCGACCAGGTCGAGGATGCGCTGGTACTCGTCGGGCTTCAGCCCGTGCGCGGCAATGAGTTCAGGAGTGATCGGCACGGAATTGGAAATGGTCATGATCGGCAATTGTGTCCTTGAGATCGAGTCCCGTCTTATCGCAAGCGTCGCAGCCGATACACCCCGTTGGATGACTAAAACGATGGAAAGCAACAGCTGACCGCAAGTAGCGAAAGATCGCCACTCGACCCGCCGGTTTCAAGCCGGTTCAGGAAAAGCTGTCGTAGCCGGCGCGGCCCTCGTCCAGAAGCCGCCGGATTACCGCGACGCCGTGCGCGATATCGTCCCGCTGCCGCGGTTGCGAGATGCCAAACCGTACGCCGTGAAAGGCCTGTTCGGAACGCCCTGCCTTGAACTCGTCCTCGTCGTCGATGAGCACGCCATGTTCGAGGCAGGCCTGCTTGAAAGTGCCGGAAAGCCATGGGTCCGGCAAAGTGAGCCAGACGAACGGCACGTTATCCAGCGCCTTGAAATCGAAGCCGTCGAGTGTCTCGCGCACGATCGCGATGCGCGCACCGATCTCGGCAATGCTGCGCTTGCGCACCTCAGCGGCCTGACCGGACAGCACCAGCCGGCTGCCCACCTCCGCCAGCAGAAAGGGCAGGCCGCCCGTCATCATCTTGTGGGCAACCCGGATGCGGTGACGATAGGCCGGCGGGCAAGCGAGCCAGCCGCCGCGAACACCCGCCGCAACCGATTTCGACAGGCCGCCGGCAACGATGGTCCGTTCGGGAGCATATTCGGCCATTAAAGGCGTTGGGTCATCGGTCAGTCCGCCATAGAGATCGTCCTCGATCAGGACGACGTTATATTGACGGGCGACATGCGCGATTGCCTCGCGGCGCGATGCCGACAGCGTTGTCAGCGTCGGGTTCTTGGCCGTCGGCATCAAAAACATCATCTTCGGGTGCTTTTGTGCGCAGACGCGCTCGAAATCCTGGGGATCGATGCCCTCGTCGTCAGTCGCCACCAGTGCGGTCCGGCGACCGATCAGGCCGGCACTGCGCGAGATCTGCGAATAGGTGAGGTGCTCGAAGACGACATAGTCGCCGGGGGCGGTGAGCCCCGCAATGGTTGCCATCACCGCGGCGTGGGTGCCGAGCGTGGGAACGATGGCATCTACCGCCGGGCGATAGGAATTGCGCGACAGCCAGCGCCTGCCGGCTTCGAACCAGCGGTCCGGGAAATCACGCGTATAGCTTGAAATCTCATGCGGATGGTCTTGCGCCGTGCGTGTCAACACGTCGGCGACGATGGCACCCTGGCCGACGTCCGGTGCGGCCGTGCTATCGAAGCGCAGCTTGTCGCCAGGCGCATCCATATAGCGCGTGCCTTGTTCGACCGGCCCCAGGAAATCCGCCTTTGCGCTCTCCGACTGTTGAGCGATAACATAGGTTCCGCGGCCGACCTCGCCGCTGACCAATCCCCGCTCGCGCAGCAATTGATAGGCCCTGCCGACCGTGCCGACGGTCGTGCCGATGTCGTATGCCAGATCGCGCTGCGGCGGCAGCTTTGCCCCTGCACCGATCAAGCCGCGGTCGATGTCCGTCTCGATGGAATCGGCAAGCCGCTGATAGAGCGGGCCGGTGCGGGCGGTCAGGTCTGGAAGCCAAGTTGTCATGGTGACAATTTTTACATTGCACCGAAATGGGAGTCAATACATATGAAGCGGGCCGTACGAAAGGCACAATTGCAATCTTGGCAGAAAGAAAATGGGTACAATCGAGACAATCCGCTACGCGGCAGTTGAATTGCAGGTGCAAGTGGCGCGCCCGCCGGGCAGGCCAACCTATGTCAGTCGGGTGGTACGTACGCTCAGATCCTTCGCGAGGTGGATTGACGGGTTAATGGATCGCCGGCGCAGCCGGCTGGTCCTGCTCGAGATGACCGACACCCAGCTCAAGGACATCGGCATTTCGCGCTGCGATGCCCATCGTGAAGGTCTGAGGCCGTTCTGGGACTGATGCGTTCGAGCGCTTTAGCGGATGTCCGCCGCCCTGATCCGCGTGACACCATGGTCCACAAGCACCGCCACAATGCACAGCATCAGAAAGAGCCCGGTGATGGCCAGAGCCGAGACGGCGACGCTGGTCGCGCCGTTCTTGGCGAGATCGAGGAACGGGTAGGGCACTTCACCGGCAATCGGCGCCCGCAGCAGCGCGTAGGCCAGATAGGCGATCGGATAGATCATCCACCAGGAGATGTCGCGCCACCGCGTCGAGCCGTCGGCGCCTGCCACAAGCCACCACAGCACGAACAACACCGGCGTCACATAGTGCAGGAGCACATCGCAGAGCAGGAACAGCCCTTGCGGCTGCCAAAGCTGCGCCAGGACCGTTGCATAAACGATGAGGACCAGCGTTATGGCGACGGCTACGCCCGCCCGCATCCGTGGCGCGGCAAAGGCCGGAAACCAGGCATAACCCGTCGACGACAGCAACGAGGCATGGACGAGCACCGCGCCGATGTTGGTCAGGATGGTGAAGAAGCTGAAATAGAAGACCAGCGAGCCGGCAAAGCCGCGGCCGGCTTCCATTGATGCCGGGACGGTGATGCAGAGTTGCAGGACGAGCCCGGCCAGGCCGACGACCAGACCGGTGATCTGCAGCACGCGACCCATTGGGCTAGGCAGCAGCGCCGCAGCCCGGATTGCCCGCCTGCCAGCGGGCAATGTCCGAGCCGATGCGGGCGCCGAGCGGTTCCGCCATCAATGGGCCGAACACGTCGACGCGGCTCGAATTGCCTTGCGCCTGCACGACCAGCAACGGCTTTCCACCATAATGTTTGGCCGGCACCAGCAGGAAGCGCGGCGTGCCGCTGAACGAATTCAGCTCGTTGGCCATCTGGTACGATTTGAAGGCAGGGTCCTTGCTGGCGATCCAGCATTTGTGGGCAGCTATTGCCACCTGCTCAATGGCAAGCAGTGACGCGCTCTTGCCCGCCGGCGCCGGCGCGCTCTTCGGGCCTGACTGGCAGGAGGCGAGTACAAGACCGGCGGAAGCGGCGAGGGCGAGGCGCGTGGTCGTCGGTCTCATGTTCAAGCGGCGCCCATCTCGAGTTCGGACAGAAAGATCTTCAGACCGTCTGTCATCTCACCCCAGACGCGCGACAGCGCCGGATGCTGCAAGGCGATTTGCTCATAGGCATCGAATTTCGGATAGGCGTCAAGCAAATCGGGGCGGCCGATCGTTGTCCTGAAATTGTTGAAGACGAACCGGGTCGGCGTCAACCACGCATCGGCAAAGGAGATGTCGTCGCCGAGCGCGAACGGGCCATGCGCCATGCGGGCCTCGATTGCCGCAAGCCCGTGATGCAATCGGGCGAACTGTGCCTTGATCTCCGCCTCATTGCGCTGCGGCACGAAATAGAGTTCGAACAGCTTCATGGTCGGGGCGAGCACGTCGAGGTCGGTGATGCGGGCGAACATGCGCACCAACGCCCGGTCTTTCGTATCCTTGGGCAGCAGCGCCGGCTCGGGGAAACGCTCCTCCAGATATTCGGCAATGACTACCGATTCGACGATCGTTTCGCCGGAACCGGTGATCAGCACCGGAATCCTGTTGAGCGGCGAGATCGCACGAAATGCCTCGGGGATGGGAAACCCCGGCGGCGGTACAATGAGCTTGAGCGGCACGTTCTTGATGTAGGCCAACGCCCGCACGATCGACGAATAGGGCGACAACGGCCGCGAATAGAGTTTCATGACCGTCGCTCCAGGAGGAAAATTGAAGGCATCAAGCGGCGATGCCCAGCGCGCTTTCGAACAGCGCCCGGCCGTCGCTGCCGCCATGCGCCGCTTCGATCAGGTTCTCGGGATGCGGCATCAGGCCGAGCACATTGCCGCGGCCGTTGACGATACCGGCAATGTCGTTGATCGAGCCGTTGGGATTGGTGCCTACGGCATAGCGGAACACCACCTGGCCTTCGCCTTCGAGGCGGGCCAGCGTTTCGGCATCGGCAAAATAATTGCCGTCATGGTGCGCCACCGGCGCGCGGATGATCTGGCCCGGCTGATAGCGGCGGGTGAACATCGTGTTGGCGTTGGCGATCTGCAGCTTCACCTGACGGCAGACGAATTTCAGCGAGGTATTGCGCATCAATGCGCCCGGCAGCAGGCCGGCCTCGACCAGGATCTGGAAGCCGTTGCAGACGCCGATGACCGTGACGCCCTTGGCCGCCTTTTCGGCCACAGCCCGCATTACTGGCATGCGCGCGGCAATGGCGCCGCAGCGCAGATAATCGCCAAAGGAAAAGCCGCCGGGAATGGCGATCAGGTCGACATCGGGAATGTCGGTGTCGGTCTGCCAGACGGTGACCGGCGGCGTGCCGGAAATCTTGGTCAGCGCCGCGATCATGTCGCGGTCGCGATTGAGGCCGGGGAGCAGGACGACGGCTGATTTCACCTCAGGCGATCTCCACCGCGTAATTCTCAATCACCGTATTCGCCAGAAGCTTGTCGCACATGGCTTTCAGATCCGCTTCGGCCTTGGCCTTGTCGCTCTCGGCAAGTTCGATATCAAAAACTTTGCCTTGCCGCACCTGGCCGATGCCGCCGAAACCCATTGCGGACAGCGCATGCTCGATTGCCTTGCCTTGTGGGTCTAGCACGCCGTTCTTGAGGGTTACGGTAATGCGGGCCTTGATCACGCTGGACATGTTCCTGTTCATCTGTTGAGCGGGCAAGCCATCAGTGCGGCTTGCCTTTGACACCGTCGGTCGATGCGACGAGCACCGGCCCGGCTGGGCGCGGCGGCTCGTTCTCGTTCATGATGCCGAGTCGGCGGGCAACTTCCTGATAAGCTTCGACCAGCCCGCCCATGTCGCGGCGGAAGCGGTCCTTGTCGAGCTTGTCCTGCGTCGCCACGTCCCACAGCCGGCAGGAATCCGGCGAAATCTCGTCGGCGACGACGATGCGCATCATGTCGCCTTCGAACAGGCGGCCGCATTCGATCTTGAAATCGACCAACTGGATGCCGACGCCCATGAACAGGCCGGAAAGGAAGTCGTTGACGCGAATGGCCAGCGCCATGACATCGTCGATCTCCTGTGGGCTCGCCCAGCCGAAGGCGGTGATGTGCTCTTCCGATACCATCGGATCGTCGAGTGCATCGGCCTTGTAATAGAATTCGATGATCGAGCGCGGCAGCACGGTGCCTTCCTCGATGCCCAGGCGCTTGGCCAGCGAGCCGGCGGCGACGTTGCGCACCACCACTTCGAGCGGGATGATCTCGACTTCCTTGATCAACTGCTCGCGCATGTTGAGCCGGCGGATGAAGTGCGTCGGAATGCCCATCCGGTTGAGGTGGTTGAAGATGTGCTCGGAAATGCGGTTGTTGAGCACGCCTTTGCCATCGACGATTTCATGCTTCTTCTTGTTGAAAGCGGTAGCGTCGTCCTTGAAGAACTGGATCAGCGTGCCAGGCTCCGGTCCCTCATAAAGGATCTTGGCCTTGCCTTCATAAATGCGGCGGCGATTTTTCATCTGATTTTTCTCTGGATTTGCGGGCAGGCGGCAAGCGACCAGTTCCTGTCCGTCTGCCTAAAATAAGATGGCGACGGTGGGGTTCAATGCCGGTGTCTATCCCAATCGCACTGTTTGCTCAATCGGCAAATCCTTTCAATCAACCGCTTTCGGGCACCGAAATGCCGCAGCGCAGCAAGCAATGTAGCATATTGACCGGCCCGCGCCCTTTTGGTTTGTGCTCCGGCAACACATATTGGCACAACGAATCGGATTTCACGGAGGGATGCCATGAGCAGCATGAAAGACCGCGAAGAGGGCTTTGAGCGCAAATTCGCATTCGACGAGGAACTTCGGTTCAAGGCTGCGGCACGCCGCAACAGAGCGCTCGGCCTGTGGGCTGCCGAAAAGCTCGGCAAATCCGGCACCGATGCCGACGCTTATGCCAGGGAAGTGGTCGTCAGCGACATCGAGGAAGCCGGCGATCACGACGTTTTCCGCAAGATACGCAAGGATTTCGATGCGGCGGGCATCGACCAGTCGGACCATCAGATCCGCCGCACCATGGATGAATTGATGGCGCAGGCGATCGAGCAGATCAAGAACACCTGATTTTTCAGCCGGTACCGATCGAATGCTGGACCAATCGACCGCCCGGCCTAACCGCGCGGTTTTTCTTTGCCTTTGCGGTCATTTCCGGCTGAATTGCTGCAAGCAAAGAGGAAATCGCCAATGTCCCTGAAGTCACGCCTTGCGGTCGACGAGACGCTGTTCACCGCATGGTCCGGCGTGCCGGATGCCTTGACGGTCGAGATACTGGCCAGGCAAGGGTTCGACGCGGTTACGCTCGACATGCAGCATGGGGGCCATCACGAGGACAGCGTGCTGCGCGGGCTTGTGCCGGTGCTGGCCGCCAACAAGCCGGCTTTGGTGCGCATCCCGGTCGGCCGCTTCGACATGGCCAGCCGCGCGCTCGACTTCGGCGCCGAGGCTGTGATTGCGCCGATGGTGAATTCAGTGGCGGACGCAAAGCTGTTTGCCGCCGCCATGAAATACCCGCCGCTCGGCGAGCGCTCCTGGGGTCCCACCTATGCTTTTCCGCGCCTTGGCAAGGGCGATTATGCCGACTGGCTGCGCGACAGCAACCAGCGCACCATGGCGTTCGCCATGGTCGAAACGCGCGCCGCGCTTGATGCACTCGACGGCATTCTCGACACGCCGGGTATCGACGGGATCTTCCTCGGCCCGTCGGATTTCTCGATCGCCTGGTCGAAGGGGACCACCGTCAGTTCGACGCTGGAGAGCATGATGGAGACCGTCGCCTCGATCGCCGAGCGCACCCGCAAGGCCGGCAAGCATGCGGCGATCTATGTGATGGAACCGGCCGTTGCCGGTCGCGTGGTGTCGATGGGCTACCGGCTGCTGGCGTTGGGTTCCGAGCATTCGCTGATTTCGCTTGGGGCAAAGACCCTGCTGAGCAGCGTCAGGGATTCGATCGCTTCCTAGAGCAATTCCAGGAAAAGTGTGAAACGGTTTTCCGTCCGGAATTGCGTCAAAACAAAGAGATAGAGCGGTTCGCCGTTTCCGTGAAACGATGAACCGCTCTAGAGATCCGTCAGGAATTTCGCGAACGTCATCGAACCTTCGGGCCATGGGCCGAAGCCGGAATCCGCGTTGAGATGACCGGCATCGCCGGCGTCGATGAACAGCGAGCCCCACGCCGCGGCAATGTCCTCGGCGACGCCGAAGGCGCAGAACGGGTCGTTGCGGCTTGCGATCACCACCGACGGAAATGGCAGCGGGTCACGCGGGTAGGGGCCGAAGGTCATCAGGTGCCTCGGCTTTATCTCAGGGTTGGCGACATCGGGCGGCGCCACGAAGAAAGCGCCGGCGACCGGTCGCTCGAACCGAGGCAATGCCTGGATGACCGCGGCGACGCCAAGCGAGTGAGCGACAATGACGACCGGCCGCTCGGCCTCGTTAACCGCCTTGGCGACACCGGCCGTCCAATCCTCGCGCACCGGCTTCGACCATTCCGTCTGTTCGACGCGGCGCGCTGTCGATAGTTTCGACTGCCAGCGGCTCTGCCAATGATCGGGGCCGGAATTGGTGTAGCCCGGCACGATGAGAATATCTGCTTCCCTGACTTTCATGGCGCGCATGTAGCGAGAGGCGCTGTCGGGTGCAACCGGGTATGAACTCAACAGCGACACGCAAACGGCCTCTCATCAGCCCGGTTCTGCTCGCTATTGTGAACACCATGTTCGCTTCTTGCGCTCTTGTGTGAACGATCGCGATCGACGATCTGTCGCTGAGAAAGAATGGCTGTTCCGAGATTTTGGCACGGACACGGCGTAGAATGATTGATGGCGCCGGGTTCCTTCGTTGGAAGCTTGTCGAGCGCCGGCTGAACGGAGCACTTTGATGAGCGAACTGCCTTTTGCCGCGACGACCCCGGTCAGCGTTGCCCGTGTCGGCTTGCGGGCGCGCGATGCAGAAAATCTCGCTGCCTACTATCGCAAAGTCGTCGGTTTGCAGGAACTGACCCGCTCCGGCGGCACGATTACGCTCGGCGCAGTCAATCGCCCTTTGCTCGACATCGAAGCGGATCCGGCTGCGAAACCCGATGACCCGCGCGGCGCCGGTCTTTTCCACACCGCCTTCCTGCTACCCAGCCGGGCCGATCTCGGCCGCTGGATCAATCACGCCATCGCCGGTAAGATCGGCATCGAGGGCGCATCCGACCATCTGGTCAGCGAGGCTCTTTATCTGACCGATCCGGAAGGCAACGGCATCGAGATCTATGCCGACCGCCGCCCCCAGGATTGGAAATGGAATGGCGACAAGATCGCGATGGCGACGGAGCGGCTGAACATTCCGTCGGTCATTGCCGAAGTGCCGGCCGGTGACGCCGGCTGGCAGGGCGCGCCGGAAAACAGCATTATCGGCCACGTCCATTTGCGGGTCGGCAGGCCGGAAGAAGCCGAAGCATGGTGGCATCAGGAGTTCGGTTTCGACACAGTGGCAAAGTACGGTGGCGCGGCGGTGTTCCTGTCGTCCGGCGGCTATCATCACCACATTGGCGCAAATGCGTGGCAGAGCGCGGGCGCCGGTCGCCGCGATCCCGCCCGCTCCGGCTTGGCCTGGGTCGAGATGCGTTCGGACAATGCCGCAAGCGAGACCACCCGCGAGGATCCGTGGGGCACGGTGATAAGGACGGTTCCCGGTAAGGCGTAGGTTAGAGGTTTGCTTTTTCGAACAAGCGGCCAAGCATGAGCAGGCCCGCTGGCCATACGCCGAGGCCGGCCTCGTTTCCCATATGGCCAAGATCGCCGGCATCGGCGACATCTGCGCCCCAGGCGGCGGCAAAGGCGGTCGCCTTGTCGAAGGTGACGCGTGGGTCGCTGCGGCTCGCCACCACCAATGCCGGGAAGGGCAGGCGCTTCAGCGGCATCGGCGCGAACGGGCGCACCGCGTCGAATGAGGGATCGGTATCCTCGACATTGGTCGCGGCAACCAGGAATGCCGCCGCGACCTTGTCGAGTTGGCTTTGACTGGCGCCGGCAGCCCACTTCACCGCCGTCGCCACCGCCAGCGAATGCGCAAGCAGCACGACGCGGCGCGGTGCGGCGGCCACCGCGGCATCCAACTGGCCGATCCAGTCTTCAGGCTTCGGCCGGTCCCACTCGGCCTGCAGCACGCGGCTCGAATTGGGGAACACCCGGCACCAATGCGACATCCAATGATCCGGCCCGGAATTGCCGCGCCCGGGCAGGGCGAGGAAATCGAAATCTCCGGCCGACGAAATCATCAGGCTTCTCCAAACACTCGGCTAAAGATCGTATCGACGTGCTTGGTATGATAGCCCAAGTCGAATTTCTCGCGGATCTCGGCCTCGGGCAAGGCTGCGACAACGTCCTTGTCGGCCAAAAGTTCCTCAAGAAAATCAGCGCCTTGCTCCCACACCTTCATGGCGTTGCGCTGCACCAGCCGGTAGGCGTCCTCGCGCGAAACACCGGCTTGCGTAAGCGCCAGCAGCACGCGCTGCGAATGCACAAGGCCACGGAATTTGTTCATGTTCTTCAGCATGTTGTCGGGGTAGACGAGCAGTTTGTCGACAACGCTGGTCAGGCGTGAGAGCGCGAAATCGAGCGTCACCGTCGCGTCGGGCCCGATCATGCGCTCGACCGAGGAATGCGAGATGTCGCGTTCGTGCCAGAGCGCCACATTCTCCATTGCCGGCAATGCGAAGGAGCGCACCATGCGGGCAAGGCCGGTGAGGTTCTCGGTCAGCACCGGGTTGCGCTTGTGCGGCATCGCCGACGAGCCCTTCTGGCCGGGTGAAAAGTACTCTTCTGCTTCGAGTACCTCGGTGCGCTGCAGATGGCGCACCTCGATCGCCAGCCGCTCGATCGACGAGGCGATGACGCCGAGCGTGGCGAAGAACATCGCATGGCGGTCGCGCGGAATCACCTGCGTCGACACCGGCTCGGGCTTCAGTCCGAGTTTCTTGGCCACATATTCTTCGACATAGGGGTCGATATTGGCGAAGGTGCCGACCGCACCCGAGATGGCGCAGGTGGCGATGTCCTCGCGTGCGTGCACCAGCCGCTCGCGGCAACGCGAGAATTCGGCATAGGCCTGCGCCAGCTTGACGCCGAAGGTGGTCGGCTCGGCATGGATGCCGTGGCTGCGGCCGATGGTGATGGTGTCCTTGTGCTCGAAGGCGCGGCGCTTGAGCGCCGCAAGCAGCCCGTCAATGTCGGCCAGCAGGATGTCGCTGGCGCGGGTGAGCTGCACGGCAAAACAGGTGTCGAGAACGTCGGAGGATGTCATGCCCTGGTGGATGAAGCGGGCATCCGGCCCGACGAATTCAGCAAGATGGGTGAGAAAGGCGATGACGTCATGCTTGGTGACGCGCTCGATCTCGTCGATGGCGTCGACGTCGAACTTCGCCGCTCCGCCTTTCTCCCAGATGGTCTTGGCGGCCTCCTTCGGGATGACGCCGAGCTCGGCCAATGCGTCGCAGGCGTAGGCCTCGATCTCGAACCAATTACGGAACCGGGTTTCGGGTGACCAGATGGCCACCATTTCCGGCCGGGAGTAGCGAGGGATCATCAGTCGGTCCTGACTTGTGAGAGCATTTGCCCGCGTCCTAACAGAGGCAGGCAAAATGCTCAACGTTGCTGGCGCGCAAACCAGACACTGGCGACAGCGAGTGCAACGAAACCGAGCGGAAAATACAGCCGGATGCCGAGGACGACGAACTGATAGAGTGCCGTCAACATCGTGAACACGAACTGGAAAATCCAGGTGATGGTGAACGCAGGCGCATGCCATTGGACATAGTAGGAGCGGTATTGCAGCCCAAAGAGGCCGCCGGTGACGGCGATCGTCGCTGCGAGAAGGCAAACGAAGGCGGCAGCGAGGGCGATCTCCCAGTGGCGTCCGAGCGAGACGAGCCGCGCCAGGAGAAGCCCAATCGGGAAAGCCAGCGCACCGCCGGCAGCATAAAGCAGC
The DNA here is from genome assembly GCF_040318335.1 of Mesorhizobium sp. M1182. Classification (NCBI taxonomy): domain Bacteria; kingdom Pseudomonadati; phylum Pseudomonadota; class Alphaproteobacteria; order Hyphomicrobiales; family Phyllobacteriaceae; genus Mesorhizobium; species Mesorhizobium sp. M1182. The sequence goes on along the minus strand of NZ_JAMYMD010000004.1, from coordinate 23,589 downwards.
GAGACGAAGCGGATCTTTGCCGGGGTCTCCCAATCGTACTGCAGCAGATTGAGCAGCGCGCTGGCGCCCATCGCTGCCGCCCACAGCAAGGCACCGGCAAATGCGGTGCGCAGCGACGGCAGAGCACGGCGGAGACGGCGCAGAGCGCGATAGCGCATGGCGGGGAACGTCACAGGCGACCGGTTACCGCGATCCAGCGATAGTCCGGCCCTTCGAAGCCGTATTGGCGCACCGCGATCAGCACGGCATAGGCGCTGAGGCTATCCAGCGAAAATGTCTGAACCGCGCCGATCTGGTAGCCATTCGGACAGCCTCTGCTTTGCGGGATCGATTTGTCCTCGTGAATGATCCTCGTCTGGCCGCCATCCTTCGCCTCGATGCGCAGCAGGCGAAAGCCGTTGATCTCGCCCTGGCTCTGGCAGCGTTCGGTGTCATTCATGCCGATCTGGTCGAGCCGGAACTCGAGCGGATCGTCGACCGGCGAGAAGATCGGGCGCGGATTGACCACCATGCGGAAGGGATCGGCAGAAAGCTCGGTCACCGGGTTGAAGCCGGCGGTGATGCCGCGATTTGCCGTGAGTTCCGCCTGACTGACGATCGCTTCGCCCCTTTGCCGGGCCTGCAGCCGCGCTGCGGCCACCGTGGCATTCTCGTCGTCGAGCCGGACACGTATCGGCGAGCCCTTCAGGAAACTGTCGTCGGCCGTGTCGATATAATAGCGTGTCGCATAGGGAAATCCCGATCCGTCCTGGACGCCGTATTCCTCGAAGGCAAAGACCCCGCCATCACTGCTGAAGCCGAGGATCTCAAGCTCGGCGACATCGCCTGCGAAGGCGGCGGCCAAAGTTGCAAGCGGGGCAAGCAGGCAGACTGCAAACAGGGCAAGATTTCGCATGGGGCTTTCCATTCCGACGGTCGACGCCCTCAAATTCCTATCACGATGCCGTCAAAAGATCGTGCTGACTGAAACACAAAGTCGATGCATCCAATCCGGCCGTCGTTTGTTATTGTCGGCAACTTCACCGCATCGTGCCTTCCGAAAATCAGGATCGATTTTCGGAAGGCGCGATGCATTGATTCAAAAATGTTTAGAGCGTCCTTTGCGCGTTCAAAGGGACGCGCGGCGCTCTAAGGGAGACCCCCAATGATTGATGCAGCCAAGATTCGCGAACGTATGGAAGTGATCGGCGCCGACGGCGTCCATGTCGGTACCGTCGACAAGGTTGACGGAGATCGCATAAAGCTGACCAAGCGCGACAGCGGCGAGGGCGCTCACAGGGGCCATCACCACTTCATTCCTCTCAGCCTTGTCGCCGAGGTCGAGGGCCAGAAGGTGCGGCTGTCGGCAAACTCGGATGTTGCGGTCACGTTCGAGGAAGAAAAATCCGAACCCACCTGATCATAATCCAGTCTGACTACGGCTCACCCGAATGAGCCTTGCGCGTTCAGCGCGACGACCAGACCGGGAACAGATCGCCCTCGGCCGGCGTCGCGGCAAAGACGCCGCGGCTGATGGCGCGTGCCATCGTGGCGCCGGCCGCGGCGTAGAGATCGACGGCATCGTTGGGTGCGAGCTCAATGCCGCTCTTGCCCGTTGCCAGCGCGAAGACCAGATCGCCGTCTGCGGGCGTGTGTGTCGGCCAAATGGCACGGACAAAGCCGTCATGTGCCGATATCGCCAGACGTTTGGCGGCGGCCTTCGTGAGTACCGCATCGGTGGCGATCACGGCGATGGTCGTGTTGGCGCCGGTTTCCGCCTGTTCTGCCGCATGCTTGTCACGGAACTTCAGCAGGACCTTTCTGGCATCGTCAGGCATCGGGTGGGGATAGCCTAACCCGCCGAACTCGTCGCCGATCTCGAACGGCGCCGCCCAGAAATGGCGGGTCCCTGCGACCGTCACCGAGCCGGTCGGGTTGACGGCGGCGAGCGCGCCGATGGTGACGCCGCTGTCCAGCACTGTCGAGGCCGAGCCGAGCCCGCCCTTCAGGCCGGAACTCAAAGCCCCGCTACCTGCGCCGGCAGTGCCGAGCGCAAAGTCTATCGCGGCGGCTTGCGCGGCTTCGTAGCCAAGGTCACGGTAAGGCGGATACCGGCCCCAATCCTTGTCGCCGCCATTGCGCAGGTCGAACAGGATCGCCGCCGGCACGATCGGCACGCGAAAGCCGCCGACCTCGACGCCGATGCCCCTTTCACGCAATGCCGCCTGCACCCCCGACGCGGCGTCGAGGCCAAAAGCCGACCCGCCCGAAAGCACCACGGCATGGATGGCGTGGATCGAATTGTGCGGCTCGAGCAGGTCGGTTTCGCGGGTGCCCGGCGCACCGCCCAGGATTTGCACGCCGGCCACGGCCGGTTCGTCGCAGATGACGGTGGTCACACCGGATTTCAGCTTGGCATTCGCCGCATTGCCGACACGCAGGCCGGCGACGTCCGTGATGAGATTGCGCGGACCCGTATGGAACATCCCTGTGCTGGACATCATTGGCTCTCCGCCGGCACGAAACGGCCGCCGTCGAAACGGAAGGCTCGATAAGGATTTTGCGTCAGGTCACCTTTTTCGTCAAAGCGGATCGGTCCGATCGCCGTGGTGAAGTCATGCGCGGTCAGCACGTTGGCCAGCCTCTCGCCGGAGCTTTGCGTCAATGCTGAAGCCGACTTGGCGATCTCGACCGCGGCATAGGCGGGCAGCGTGTAACCTTCCGGCACGATGTTTTGTCCGGCAAAGCTCTGCAGCACCTTGGGGTCGGCGACATCGGCCCATTCGGGCGGCGCGATCATCAGCGTGCCGTCGGCATAAGCCACGTCGCCGAGCGGCGCGCGCAACGCTTCGCCGCCGGCAAACACCATGCCGGTATTTAGCTGGCCAGCATCCCGGCCCATAATGGCGACATCATCGCCGTCGCCGCCGGCAAAGACATGCGTTGCGCCGGCTTTCCTAAGTCGGCCGATCAGGCCGATCTGGTTATCGAGCTGCGGCCGGAACGTGTCGACGAAAACCGGCTTCAGCGCCGCTTGCTCGGCGGCTGCCCGAAATGTCTCGGCCATTTCGCGGCCATAGATCGTACCGTCGTCGACGATGGCGAACAGCTCGGTCTGCCATAGGCGGGTGAGGATGGCAGCGACGGCATTGCGCTCGTCGTCGCCGCGCGGCCCGAGACGATAGATCGGCCATCCGGTCTTGGCGCGCCGGTCGGTCAGGCTTTCCGTGCGCACGCCGACGGTGATCACCGGTATGCCGGCATCCTTGAGGATCGGCAGAGCCGCCTCGATTGCGTCGGTGCACAAAAACCCGATGACGACGTTGACCTTGGCCGCGGTGAACTCCCGCGCGGCGGCGGCGCCACCGTCGGCCGTGCAGGCGTCATCGATCGTCCTGATCTCGGTACCGTCAGCTTCAGCCGCCATTGTCGCGCCGGCCTCGATCTGTTTGCCGAGGATCGCCGACGGCCCCGACAAAGGTGCCGCGACGCCGACCAGCAGCGTCTCGGCATTTGCACTGCAGGCGACCGAGAGCCAGGCCAGCACCGCTATCGTGGTTGTCCAAGGTCGCATGCGAGCGAAGAATTCCTCCACGCCGGTCGCGTGGTTGCCGGCGCCAATGCCGTCAAGACCTAAAGGCTGGCCAGCTTTGGCGCAACACGCGAATTCGGGATATAGGTCAAGCACTTCGCTTGTGGCCTGCAATATCCCCCCATATATAACGGTTGGTTCTGACTAGTGGAAAATCATCGGTGCTGAAGAAGAATGACATCGGGCCGCAGGCCTACCGCGACGCGATGGCCCATTTTGCTGGCCATGTGCATGTAGTCACCACCGATGGCCCTGCCGGCAGGCGCGGCGCGACGGTGATCGCGGCCTGCTCGGTGTCGGACACGCCGCCAACCATCCTGGTTTGCCTCAATCGTGAAAATCCCAAGAACGAGCCGTTCGTGGAAAACGGCAAATTTGCCCTGAACACGCTGGCTTCGGATCAGGAGCCGCTGTCGATCGCCTTTTCCGGCATTACCGGCCTGCCGGTCGAGGAGCGTTTCGCGTTGGCCGAATGGGATGTGATCTCGACCGGTGCGCCGACGCTGAAGGGCGCGCTCGCCGTCTTCGACTGCGAACTGATCGACTCCAAGGATCTGGCCACCCACCGTGTGCTTTTTGGCAAGGTTACAGGTTTGCGCATCGGCGATAATTTGCGGCCGCTGATCTATCACAACCGCGGCTACCACGCTCTGTAGAGGCTTTCAGATGGCCGCGCCCGCGAAGACAGAATGACCGAGTTGAAAACCGCGTCCGGCGCCGCGGATGATCGACGAGACGCTCGATCTGTTAACCCGTGCGGATTATGTGGCGGACCGGTCGCTGGCAACCGTGCTGTTTTTATGCGTTCGGTCGACGCGCGCCCGTGGATCAAGGCTGGCGTGAAGCGCGTCGCATAACCACATGTCTCCCAGGGAGAAAATCATGGAACGCAGTATCTATCTCGATGAGGCCCGCGACCCGCTGATCATCGCGGAGGGCTGGATGAAGGACGGCAAGGATGTCGCCATTGCCACCGTGGTCGAGACCTGGGGCTCGGCGCCGCGCCCGGTCGGCAGCCACCTGGTCATCGACGCCGAAGGCAATTTCCACGGCTCCGTCTCGGGCGGCTGCGTCGAAGGCGCCGTGGTGACCGAGGCGGTCGATGTTATCGATAGCGGCACGGCCAAAATGCTCAAATTCGGCGTCGCAGACGAGACCGCCTGGCAAGTCGGCCTGTCATGCGGCGGCCGCATCAAGGTCTATGTAGAAAGATTGGGTTGATCTCGAATGGATCCCTATGCGCTGAAGACACTCAACGCCGAACGCCGCGCCCGCCGCGCGGCAATCCTGGTCACCGATCTCGGCGACGGCCGCGACCGTGTCGTGCGCGAGGGCGACCGGGTAGCCGGCGAACTCGGGGCGGCCATCGCCAAGGCATTTCGCACGGGCAATTCCGGTTCGGTCGAAGCTGAGGGACGGACCTTCTTCCTCAACGCACATCTGCCGCAGCCGCGCCTGGTGGTGATCGGCGCCGTCCACATCAGCCAGGCGCTGGCACCGATGGCCAGGATCGCCGGCTATCCTGTCGAGATCATCGATCCGCGCACGGCCTTTGCCACGCCCGATCGTTTTCCCGATATCGCGCTGCATGCCGAATGGCCAGAGGATGTGCTGACGCGTCAGCCGCTCGATAGCTATACGGCGCTGGCTGCTCTCACCCACGATCCGAAGATCGACGATTTCCCGCTGAAGGCGGCGCTCGACGCCGGCTGCTTTTATGTCGGCGCGCTCGGCAGCCGCAAGACCCACGCCAAACGTGTGGAACGCCTGCTGGCTTCGGGAGCGACCGCCGACCAGATCGCCCGCATTCATGCCCCGATCGGCCTCGACATCGGCGCCGCCAGCCCGGCCGAGATCGCCGTCGCGGTGTTGGCGCAAGCGATCCACGCCTTTCGCTCCCGTGGCCTCGAATCCAAAGGCGCGGTCGCGTGAAATTTGGTCCCGTTGCGATCGATACGGCCGAAGGGGCAGTGCTTGCGCACGCCACCACGGTCGGAGAGCGCCGCTTCCGCAAGGCGCACAGGCTAAGCGCCGGGGATGTGTCCCTGTTGAAGGCCGCTGGCATTTCCGAGGTCGTAGCGGCGGTGTTGGCGCCCGACGATCTCAGCGAGGACCTCGCTGCCGAAAAGATCGCCGCATCCATGATCCATCGCAACATCGAGGCGAAGCCCGCCGCGACCGGCAGGGTCAACCTGCACGCGCAGGCTGCCGGCATGTTCACCGTCGACGCGGCGATGATCAACGCCATCAACGCCGTCGATCCGACGATCACCATCGCCACGCTCGCGCAGCATGCGCCGGTCGAAAAAGTTCAGATGGTAGCAACGGTGAAGATCATTCCGTTTGCGGTCGCCTCCGCTTTGGTCGATGCCGTGGTAAGGATCTGCGCCGGCGGCGAGGTGTTTGCGGTCAACGCCTATCAGCCGGTGCGCGTCGGCGTCATCCAGACGGTGCTGCCCGGCATCAAACCCAGCGTGCTCGACAAGACGCTGCGCGTCACCGAAGCGCGCCTGGCGCGTTCGGGCGGCAGGCTGACGGCGGAGCGTCGAACGCCGCATGAAATTATCCCCGTCGCCGAGGCTGCGGCCTCGCTGATCCGCGACAACGATATGGTGGTGATCTTTGGCGCCTCGGCGATGGCCGATTTCGGCGACGTCGTTCCCGCTGCGATCGAAAAGGCAGGCGGCACTGTCATCCGCGCCGGCATGCCGGTCGATCCCGGCAATCTACTGGTGCTCGGCACACTCGGCGGCAAGCGCATCATCGGTGCGCCGGGCTGCGCCCGCAGTCCCAAGGAGAACGGCTTCGACTGGGTGCTCGACCGGCTGATCGCCGGTCTCGACGTGACCGCCAGGGATATTGCCGGCATGGGTGTCGGCGGGCTGTTGATGGAAATTCCGACGCGGCCGCAACCGCGCGAGCCGTTGCCGGCCAAAGCCGAACCAAAGATCGAGATCGTGCTTCTGGCCGCTGGCCGCTCCAGCCGCATGGGCGGGCCGAACAAGCTCTTGGCACTGTTCGATGGCAAGCCCCTGGTCCGCCGCACCGCCGAACGCGCGGTCGGTTCGAAAGCCGCGGCCACCATCGTCGTCACCGGCCACCAGAGCGAGCGCGTGCGCAGTGCACTGTCTGGCCTCGATGTGACCCTCGCCGACAATCCGGATTTCGGCGAGGGTCTGTCTTCGTCGCTGAAGGCCGGCATCGCCAAGATTTCCGGCGACGCCGCCGGCGCCATGATTGTCCTCGGCGATATGCCCGGCGTCGCCTCGGCCGACCTCGACAGGCTGATCGAGGCGTTCCGCAAGTCCGAAGGGCGATCGGTGGTGCGCGCCGCTCATGATGGCCGGCGCGGCAACCCGGTGCTGCTGCCGCGCTCGCTGTTCGCCGCGATCGCTCACCTCGAAGGCGATACCGGTGCCCGCCATCTGGTCGAGGCCGAAGGGCTCGACGTCATCGATGTCGAGATCGGCGAAGGGGCAGCCGTCGATGTCGACACGCGCGAGGCGCTGGAAAGCGCCGGCGGCGTGCTGCAGGATTGACAAACCGAAGCCGAAAAACGCATGGCTGCGGGATGGCCTTTCGTTCCTGCCTCCGGTTCCGCTTGCCCCCCTCCGGCCTCCCGGCCCTTCTGATCGCGATTCTTTGGTCGCTCTTTTGTGCCACTTACGCCAACGCTCTCGAACTCAAACCCTTCAAGGACGATCTCTTCGCCTATCCGGTCATGCTCTCATCCGAAAACAGCGGCGCCTATACGGTCATCGATTATCGTGAGCTGCGCGATATCAACGCCCGCGACGAAGTGCCTGAGCGCCGGGTGCATGCGCAATACACCGATACCGGTGTGCGCAAGGTGCAGCAGGATTTGTTGCTGAAGACCGATGCCGGCGATGTCCGCCACATCGCCGTCGGCAAGACCGGGGGCGCCAGCATCATCGTGCTTTATCTGCACGGGCAGGGCGGCAGCCGTAAGCAGGGCACCGACGACTTCACCTTCGGCGGCAATTTCAACCGTATCAAGAACCTGATGGCCGGCAATGGCGGCCTCTACCTGTCGCCGGATTTTTCCGATTTCGGCGACACCGGTGCCACCCAGATCGCCGCGCTGATCAACCACTATGCCGAACAATCGCCGAGCGCAAAAATCTTCGTCGCCTGCGGCTCGATGGGCGGCGCGTTGTGCTGGAAGCTGGGCGCCCGCAAGGACACCGGCGGGCGCATCGACGGGCTGCTGCTGCTCGGCTCGCTATGGGACGAGAGTTTCTTCTCAAGCCCCGCCTTCAAGCGTCGTGTGCCGGTCTTCTTCGGCCAGGGCAGCAAGGACCCGGTGTTTCCAATCGAGAAACAGGAAGCCTTCTTCCGCTCCATCCTGGCCAAATCGAAAACTTATCCGACCCGCTTCGTCCGCTTCGAGACTGGCACGCACGGCACGCCCATCCGCATGACCGACTGGCGCGGCACGCTCAACTGGATGTTATCGAAGGTCCCTTAGGGCGCGGTGTTGTAGTCGAGCACGGTCTGCGGGTTGATCTCGCCGTCATAAGAGGCATCGACCTCATACTGCACCAGCGAGAAATTGCCGTGGCGAAACAGGTAGGTGCCGGCCGACGAGGCGTCGCCGACGCCGCGCCACTTGTTCAAGGATGAAATCGTTTTGGTGGCCTCGTCATATTCGGAGTTGACCAACTGGTCGTCGGTCTGGAAGCCGATGATGTTGATGCCCTCGACCTTGCCTTCGCTATTGTTGTTCTCATAGCGAATATCGAGTTCCGGTGACGCGAATTGCAATTGCCGGACGCCCGATACGTCGTCGTAGATGTAATAGACTGCGCTCTCATTGTAGGCGGCCATCGAGCAGAAAAAGCGAAACAGCCGTGTCTCGCGTTCGGGCTCGTTTTCGGCCGCCCCCGCATCCTTGTAGCGGAGCGAGTAGGCGTCCGGCTCTCCTCGCGGATCGCCGCCGGGCATGTCCTTGTCGCATTGGTCGCCATACGTCGCTGCGAAGGCCTTCTTGGCCTGCTCAAGCGCTGCGTCCTTCTTCGGCGGCGGTCCTTCGCCGCAGCTTGCCGGCACGGCATCCTCGAAATCGACCTTTGACGGTTTCAGCGCACCCTTGTCGATGAAGATTGCGCGAAATGGCGGTTCCTGGATCGAGGCATTGATCTGGCGCAGCGTATAGCAACCGGCAAAGACATTTTCGCTGCCGTCCTTGGCCGTCGCCCGGATGGCGACGGGAACGCTGTAGTAGATGCTGCCGGCAGCACCGTCTTCGGATACGCCGCCGGTCCTGACTTCGACCGTGTCGGTGCCGTCATAGCCTTTGACGAAGGAGTTGAAATCCTTAGCCGGTTTGGTGTCGCCGAAATAGTCCCAGGCGCGCGCGAACTCGTGCCGGCTGATGGCGCTGTAGAGCGACCGGATGACCGCTTCGGCATCCGACCTGTCGTCTATGTAAGGCGCGTCGGCGGCGAGCACCGGTTGGCTAGTAGCGGCAAGGGAGAAAAAAGCGGTCGCTGCGAACAAGGCGCGTCTCATCGGGAACCTCCACTCGATGAAAAATCCTATCATATCGATTGCGGCGGCGTGGTGACGCTTGAACAATCGCCTGCGAAAGCGCTACCTCTCGCCCTCGGCAGTCGGGCCGCGTGGAGATTTCTTTTGACCATATCAATGTATGAAGCATCCGTGCCGGTATTTTCGGCGAGGCTGAAGGCACTGGCCAATGTGCTGAACATTGCCGAGCAAAATGCGGCTGACCGCAAGATCGACCCGCAGGTGTATCTCACGGCGAGGCTGGCGCCGGACATGTTCGCCCTGACCAGGCAGGTACAGATTGCCACCGATCACGCCAAGGGCGCGCCGTCGCGGCTTGCCGGGCGCGAGGTGCCAAAATACGAGGACAATGAGGCGAGCTTCGCCGAGCTGCAGGCGCGCATAACCAAGACGCTCGATCTACTCGCCACGTTCTCGGCGGCCGAATTCGATGGTTCAGATGACAGAATGGTCGAACTGAGGCTTGCGGGGCGCGAGGTGTCGATGCCGGGAATGCAGTATCTGCTGCATGCCGCCATGCCCAATTTCTATTTCCACCTGACCACCGCCTATGACATCCTGCGTCACAACGGCGTGCCATTGGGCAAGTCGATCTTCCTCGGATTGCGTTGAGATTCGCTCGTGAGATATCCCGCTGCGGCGGGATATCTCACGGCGCGCTGTTTAGCGTAGGGACATTTCCCGGGCGATGCGCGGGAAATCGGCCGGCTTGACGCCGATATCGGCGCGATCGGCATTGCTCATCGAATGGAGCAGCGCCAGTGCCGCACGATAACGCAGCTGTTCCCGCGGACGCGGACGGGCGAACATTTCAGTGAAGAATCCCATGAATTCAAGCCCCTTATTGAACCTCCACGGCCGTCAATATAGGCAGATCATGACAATTGTGCAGTGCAGCATTCGCATGGCAGCCATGCTGCCCTGATCTTTTTTGACATAATTCGGCTGTTCCCGCGAAACTTCTGTGGTGCTTCGACCGTAGGCCTCAGTGCCGGCACTTGGCCGGTTTTTCCTCGCCATTCCTGGCGAACTTCCGGACTGCATTCACATGCAGTCCGGCTTTTTTGTTAGCCGCAGGGATAAACTCCGTCCGCCGGCGTCCTGGGAAAGTCGCCTGGCCTGCCGTCGGTGGGCTTGGAAGCGGGCGGCGCTTTCCTGTATGCTATTGCTTCCTCCTCGCGCAGCCGCGCAAAATTCCCGCCGGAGAAACTCCATGCACAAACGCCGTCTCGGCCAGACCGATCTTTTCGTGTCGCAAATCTGCCTCGGATCGATGACCTGGGGCCAGCAGAACACCGAGGCGGACGGTCACGCCCAGATGGATCTGGCGTTTGCTCGCGGCGTCAATTTCATTGACACCGCCGAACTCTATCCGATCCCGCCCAAGGCGGAGACACAAGGCCGTACCGAGACATTCATCGGCAATTGGATGAAGGAGAAGCGCAATCGCGACCAGGTGATCATCGCCTCGAAGGTAGTTGGTCGTACCGCCAACACTTGGTTTCGCGGCGACCGCCCGTCTAAGCTGGTGCGCGCCGATATCTTCGACGCTATCGATAAGTCACTCGCCAGGCTCAACACCGATTACATCGACCTCTATCAGATCCATTGGCCGGAACGCGACGTGCCGTGGGGCGCCAATCCGAACCGGATCGGCGCTGTCCCGCGACGCTCCGATGCCGCCGGCGTGCCGGAGGGCGAGACGCCGATCGCCGAGACGCTTGCCGTATTCGATGAACTGGTGAAGGCCGGCAAGATCCGCCATTTCGGTCTGTCGAACGAGAATTCCTGGGGCGTCATGCGTTTCATCGCCGAAGCCGACAAGGGCCTCGGCCCGCGCGTCGCCTCGCTGCAGAACGCCTATAATTTCGTCAATCGCACCTTCGAGGTGAACCTTGCCGAAGTCTGCGAGCGCGAGCAGGTGTCGCTGCTTGCCTATTCGCCGCTGGCGCAAGGCTATTTGACCGGCAAATACGATCATGGCGCGCGGCCGCAGGGCTCGCGCTCGCAGTTGTTCAACCGCGGCCAGCGCTACGAGACGCCGAATGCTGCCGAGGTGCAGCTCGAATACAACCGGTTGGCGCGCACCTTCGGCATGGAGCCGGCGCTGTTCGCCAATGCCTATATCTCGAACCGGCCCTTGGTCACCTCGAACATCATCGGCGCCACCACCATTTCGCAACTCGAAATGGCGCTCTCTTCCGCCGACGTGGTCTGGACCGAGGACATGCAGAAAGCCGTTGATGCGATCCACCAGCGCGTTGGCAATCCGTGCCCTTGATGCGTCGGGACGTGGTTGTCCGATCGTCATAAGGAGAGGGGAACAGCCGTGGACTTCCGGATCGACGCGGTGCGCGCGAAATTTCCGGCTTTGTCGCTGACCGACAAGAGCCGCCGGCGCATCTATCTCGACAATCCTGCCGGCACGCAGGTCCCGCAGGCGGTGGCGGACGCAGTATCGCGTTGCTTGCTGACCACCAATGCTAACCTCGGCGGCTTCTTCGAGACCACCGTTGCAGCACAAGGCATCGTGGACGAGGCCCATCTGGCGATGGCGGATTTTCTCGGCGCTGCGAGCCCGCAGGAAATCATCATCGGTGCCAACATGACGACATTGACCTACCACATGTCGCGAACGCTCGGCCGCACGATGAAGCCCGGGGACGAGATCGTCCTCACCCGCATGGACCATGAGGGCAACGTCTCACCCTGGCTGCAACTGGCTGAAGACCTTGGCCTTGTCGTGCGCTGGCTGCCTTTCAACCAGCAGAGCTGGCAGATCGAGGAGGCGGCGCTCGCCGCGCTGCTTTCCGAGAGGACGCGGCTCGTCGCGCTCAACTACGCCAGCAATCTCACCGGGTCGATCAACCGGGTGAAGGCGTTGACCGGCATCGCCAGGCGGGCTGGTGCGTTGGTCTACGTCGATGCCGTCCAGTTCGCGCCGCATGGCCTGATCGACGTCCAAAACCTCGGCTGCGATTTCCTGATCTGCTCGGCTTACAAGTTCTTCGGCCCGCATATGGGGATTTTGTGGGGCAGGCTGGACGTTATCGATGCGCTTAAGCCGTATGGATGCCGTTGCTCGTCCAATGCCTTGCCGGAGCGCTTCGAGCTCGGCACGCCGCAAATTGAATTGATGGCCGGCCTGTCGGCGGCTGTCGATTATTTTGCCGAGTTGGGTGCGGCAGCCGGCGCGCAAGGATCGCGTCGGCTGAAAATCGCCAAGGCCTTCGAGGTTTCAATCGTTTACGAAAACCCGCTGACGCGACAGCTGATCGATGGCTTGTCGGATATTGCCGGCCTGACCATCCACGGCATCACCGATCCGAAGCGGATCAATGAGCGCGTGCCGACGGTGTCGTTCACCGTCGAGGGCATCGTGCCGGAGACGATCGTGCGGCAGATGAATGCGGAAAACATCTTCCTGTGGTCCGGCCACAACTACGCCTGGGAGATCGTCCACCAGCTCGGCATTCCGGCCGAGCAGGGGGTGGTGCGCATCGGCATCGCTCATTACAACACTGCAGGCGAGATCGACGAGACGCTGGAGAGCGTGCACCGCGTTGTCGCCATGCTGAGGCAGGAACGATCCTGAGCGCCCTCGCGGGCGGATCATCGCTTGTGGGCGCCGCCAAAACCGGTGAGGAAGGCGGTGAGATTGTCGCCGAGCTCGTCGCAGAGATAGCCGCCTTCCTGGACGATGACCGTTGGCAGGCCGAGTCCGGCGATCACCTCGCCAATGCGCGAAAAACCAGGCGCGCTCACCGACAGCCCGCCGAACGGATCACCTTCGAAGGCGTCTAGCCCCAGCGCCACCACAAGCGCATCGGGCGAGAAGGCCTTGATGCGCTGGAACGCCATCGCCAGCGCTTCGAGGAACGCGGCGTCGCCGGATTTGCGCGGCAGCGGCAGGTTGAGATTGTAGCCGAGGCCGCGCCCTTCGCCGCGCTCGTCGCCATGGCCCCAGAAAAACGGGTAGAAGCGCACCGGGTCGGCATGCAGCGACACGGTGAGCACGTCCGGCCGGGCATAGAAGATGCCTTGCGTGCCGTTGCCGTGGTGGAGGTCGACATCGAGGATCGCCACCCGCGCCGCCTGTTTGCGCAGAACCTGTGCAGCGACGGCCGAATTGTTGACGAAGCAGAAGCCGCCGGCGACATCGGCAAAGGCGTGATGGCCGGGCGGCCGGCACAGCGCATAGGCGGCCGGCGCTCCAGACATCACCGCCTCGGCGGTTTCAACCGCGCTCCAGGCGCTCCAAAGCGCGCTCTGCCACGTCTCGCCGGAGATCGGGCAGGCGGTGTCGGCCATGTGATAGCCGGCTTGGCCGACCGCCGAGGCCGGATAGGAGCCGTTCCGCGCGATCGGATGGATATTGGGGATGACCTCGGCCGAGGCGCCCTCGATGCGCTGCCAGCGCGCGAAGATATGCTGGAGAAAATAGAGATATTCCGGCGTATGCACCGCCGCAATCGGGCCGAGCCCGTGATCCCGCGGCCGTTCGATCGTGCAGCCGGCAGCCTTTGCGCCGGCCAACAATCGCTCGACCCGTTCCGGCTTTTCCGGATTGGGCTGCGGCGCGCCGCTCGAGAGGAACGCCTTCGGGTCGTGGCGCTTCTGTTCTTCGGCATAGAAGGCTTTCATGTTGGCTCCTCCGGTGCATCGGCAAAGGCGAAAAAGGCGTCGCCGACGATCTTCTGCACCTGCTCGTAGCTCGACCAGGCAATGCCCAATCGTTCGTAAAAAGCCTTGGCGGTCTCGTTGTCGGTATCGACGGACAGCCTGAGATAGGCGCCGCCGTTCTTCCGGCATTGCGCCGCGACTCGGCGCAGCAGGCGTTCGCCGATCCTGCGGCCACGAAAACGGTCCTCGACATAGAGGTCCTGCACATAGACGCCGGGCCGTCCCATCCATGTCGAGAAGATCGGGAAATACAGGCAAAGCCCGGCAAATTCGCCACCGATTTCGGCGATCAAGGTCGAGAAGGCAAGCTTTTCGCCAAAGCCATAGGTGCGGAGATCCTGAGCTGTCGAGGTGATCTCCTGATGTGCGCCGACATGCGCGCCGAGCCGCAGGAGCGCGGCGTGGATGGTTTCGACGTCCTCGACGGTCCCGGGCCGGATGACAATGTCTCTTGACGGTGGGTTGGTCACGGTCGCATCTCAGAACGCCACGCGGTCGCCGCCTTTGAGCGCCAGCATCTGCCGCGCCTCGGCCGGCGTCGCGACGTCCAGCGACAATCCGTCGAGCACGCCGCGGATGCGGCGCACCTGGTCGGCATTGGACTTGGCGAGCTGGCGCCCGTCGTAGAGGCTGTCCTCCAGCCCGACGCGGACATTGCCGCCCATTGCCGCCGCAATCGAGATCATCGGCATCTGGTGGCGTCCGGCGGCCAGCACCGAAAACCGGTAGCTGTCGCCGAACAGTTTGTCGGCGATGCGCTTCATGTGGACCAGGTTTTCTGGATCGGCGCCGATGCCACCCAATATGCCGAGCACGAATTGGATGAACAATGGTCCCGACACCAGCCCGCGGTCGCGGAAATGCGCAAGCGAATAGAGATGGCCGACATCGTAGCACTCGAATTCGAAACGCGTGCCGCAACCACGCCCGAGCTTCTCGAGCACCGTCTCCATGTCGGCAAAGGTGTTCTTGAAGATCGTGTCACGGGTAGCCTCGAGCAGCTTCGGCTCCCATTCGTGCCGCCATTCTCGCGGCCGCTCGAGCATCGGGAACAGCGCGAAATTCATCGAACCCATATTGAGCGAACACATTTCCGGCTCGGCCCTGAGCGGCGCGGCCAGCCGCTGGTCGAGCGTCATCAGCGACGATCCGCCGGTGGTGATGTTGACCACCGCATCGGTCGCCTGCTTGATGCGCGGCAGGAACTGCATGAACACCTCGGGGTCGGCGGTCGGCCGCCCATCCCTAGGGTCGCGGGCATGAAGATGCAGGATCGAAGCGCCGGCCTCGGCGGCGGCGATCGCGTCTGCGGCGATCTGGTCCGGCGTCACGGGCAGATGCGGCGACATCGACGGGGTGTGTACCGACCCGGTGACGGCACAGGTGATAATGACTTTGCGCGACGCCATGGTTCGCCTCTCAGCCTTCGACCGGCAGGTCGAGCTCGCCGGCCAGCACCTCGAGCGAGTCGCCGATGATGGATATGATCTCGCCGATCTGCGCGGCGGTGACGATCATCGGCGGCGCGACCATGAAATTGTCGCCGTCGACACCGCCCTTGACCTTGCGTCCGTAGATGATCAGGCCGCGCTCATAGGCGAGGTCGAGCAGGCGCTGGGTGGCCTTTTTCGCCGGCTCGATCGGCCTCAGCGTGTCCGGATCGGCGACAATTTCGGCACCGGTGAGCAGGCCCTTGCCGCGGATGTCGGCGATGAACGGAAACCGCTTCGCCAATCCCTTCAGCTCGTCCATCAATAGCTCGCCCATGACAGCCGCGTTGGCGATCAGGCCGAGACGGTCCATTTCGCCGAGCACGGCGAGCCCGGCGGCGCAGGCGAGCGGGTTGCCGGCGTAGGTGTGGCCGTGCTGAAAGCCGCCCGATGCGAGCAAAGGCTGCACCAGCCGCATCGGTGCCGCCAGCGCACCGAGCGGCGCATAGCCCGAGCCCAGCCCCTTCGACAGCGCGACGATGTCGGGCTTGCAGTTCCAGTGGTCGCCGCCGAGGAATTTTCCGGTGCGGCCGGCACCGCTCATCACCTCGTCATGGATGAGCAGGATGCCGTAGCGATCGCAGATCTCGCGGATGCGCGGATAGTAGCTGTCCGGCGCCACCAGTGCTGCCGTGGCAGCGCCGCCGACCGGCTCCATGATGAAGGCGAGCACGCTCTGCGGTCCCTCGGCGAGGATCTTTTCCTCCAGCATGTCGGCGTAGCGGATGCCGCGCTGTTCCATCGAAAGATTGTCGCGGTCGCGCCAGGCGATGGGCGCCGGCACGGTCGGCATCATCTGCATCATCGGCACAAATGTTTCGGACAGCGCATCGTCGCCGGTAACGGCGAGCGCGCCGAGCGTGCCGCCATGATAGGAGGGAAAGCGCGAGATCACCTTCCAACGGCTGGGCTGCCCGGTGGCGACCGCCCATTGCCGCGCCAGCTTGATGCAGGATTCGGTCGCTTCCGAGCCGCCGGAGACAAAGAAGATGCGGTCCATGCCTTCAGGGAGTTTGGCGGCCAGCTGCCGCGCGAGCTCCTCTGCCGGTTCGTTCTCGAAATGCAGACGGTAAGCGAAGGTGGCGCGGTCCATCTGCCTTTTCATCGCGTCGAGCACGTTGCGATTGGAGTGGCCGATATTGGCAACCATCGGACCGCTCGATCCGTCGATGAAGCGGCGGCCATCCTGCGTCCACATGTAGATGCCTTCGGCGCGGTCGATCAGCGGCCGGCGCAGGCTGGATAGATAAAACAGATGCGAGGCTTCGCGAGTTTCCGGGGCAGGAGACTTCAACATGTCATGGCTTTCCAAGATAGCGGTCAAGGACATTTCTGGTGACGCGCTCGACAATCGCATCCTGCCTTAGCAGGCCGGCAACCCATTCGCAGCTTCCGGCGTGAAACACCTCGCCTTTGCCGCGCGGGAAATTGACGATCATGCCGTTGCCGCGTTTGACCTTGTCGAGGTTGGCATCGCTTGCCTCGCCGAACAGCGTCTCGGCGGTGAAGCGTCCGTCCTCGTCGCCGAGAAACTGGTCCTCGAACGCAATGTCGGCGCTTTCCTCGACCTGGCTCGCCATGCCGACGGCCAGCACTTGCAGCCCGTCCGGTGCACCGCTGTCGGGCTTGGGGTAGGGCAGGCCGCCGCGGATCTCGAAATCGAGCCCGTCGACCTCGTAGCCATAGACATGGCTGTCGGCGCCGAGCAGATCGCCATAGTAGATGCCGGTGCCGGCAAACGCCCAATGCTCCGGCCGGTAGACCGGAAAGCCGCGTACGCCGCGCGGCGCGCAGCCGCCCCAGCCGGCATAGACGCCTCTTGTCGCGTTGAGACCGAAGGTCGCGGCACCCGGCCGGCCGATTTCCGGCGCTTCCCAGGAATTGGTGGCGCGCCTTATATCACCGCCGCGATAGGCCGGGTCTTCGGCGCGAGCGCGGTATTTGTAGCAGACCTGCCGGCGGCCTTCGTCCTCCAGCCTGGTCTGCCACATGAAATTGCCGGCAAAGCGCGCCGCATGACCGCCGCGCTCGACATAGGTGTCGACCGCATCGCGCATTTCCCAGGTCCAATATTCGTCGTGGCCGACCAGGACGACGCAGTCATAGCCATCGAGAATGTCGGGCGAAAAATGCAGATCGTGCTGGCTGGCGAGATCGACGGCGTAGCCGGCACGCTCGGCGAAGCGGAAGAAATGGCTGTCGTAGCTTGCCCAGCCGGACGAGGCGTATTTCTTCGAATGGCCGGTAGCAAAGGCCCATTCCATATGCGGATAGCGCGGCACGGTTTTCGGCGGCACGGCGACTTCGAGCGGCACGCGCGGCGCGTCCCTGGGCAGCACGACGAAGCCGCGGCACCACGGCCGCTGCGTCGACACCATTCGTGCATATTGGTCCCGGCCTGGCCCGGTGATGCCTTCGTAATGGTTGGAACCGCCCCATGTATTGTAGGCGAGCCAGGTGCCGGTGGCCGCCACCTGCAGCACACGGCCAGGCTTCTTGCCGGGCTGCGGCGCGACGATAAAAAGATGGTGGCAGCGGATCGGCTTGCCGTCCCGGCCATCTGCTGTCAGCGTCACGCGATAGGCGCCGGACGGCCAGTCGTCGCCGATCCGAAACTCGAACGACGCTTGCCAGCCGCAGCCTTCGACCGAACATTGGTCCGGCGTATCTTGCCAGCGCGCCGCAATCCCGGTCCTTTCGAACATTGTCGTTTCCGCGCCGCCGTCGCGGATGATCGCGATGCCGAAACTGGCGGCCGTCGAACTGACATGCAGTGCCACCATGTCGCCGGGACGATAGGAAAAACGGTCGCAGTAGCACCAGATCTCGCCGCGCCCGCCATCCATACCGGGCCATTCCCAGTAATGGCTGCGCACTGCCTGGCGTCGCTGCTCCGGCGCCAGTCCGAAATCGGGAAACTCGGTCGGCAGATGGTTCATGGACACCGCTAAGGTCGAAGGCCGCCATTTCGGCCATCCGCCGGCCAAGCGTCAATTGGAAACGATCGGGCCAGCCATTGCCGGCTGCTCCTTGGCCTTGCCGGCCAAACAGACTATCTCACAAAGGGCGGCCTTGTCCGCCACGGGAGCCGATATGCTGAGAGTGCAAAAGGTCAGGGTCAACGATATCTACGTGCCGACGGCGCGCAAAAAGACGCTGCATCCCGAGACCGTCCGCCATCTGGCCGAGGACATTCTGGAAAACGGCATGAAGATGCCGATCCAAGTGCGCCATGACGGCAAGCGCCATATCCTGGTCGAAGGGTTGCATCGGCTGGAAGCGGCCAAGTGGCTCGGCGAGACCGAGATCGACGCCTATCTGGTGCAAGCCAAGCGCCACTGAAGCCACTTATTTCCGTCGTTCGAATCTCCTGTCCCGCGGATTTTTTCGCGGGCCGTGTCGGCTTGCGTCGTGTCGGTTCGTCCTAGACACGGAAGCCAAAACCGACGTGTGAGGAAACACCATGACCACCAAGCTCGACATCGCCCCCAACTCCGACCGCGAGCTGGTTCTCGCGCGCATCATCGATGCGCCGCACGAGAACGTCTATCGCTGCTGGACCGAGCCAAAGCTGTTGACGCAATGGTTCTCGCCGAAGCCGTGGATGACGCCGCGCGCCGAATTGGATGTGCGGACCGGTGGCTCCACCCTTGTCGTCATGGCCGATCCCGACGGCAAGGAGTTCCCGAATCCAGGCATCTTCCTCGAAGTCGTACCGGGCAAAAAGCTCGTCTTCACCGATGCCTATACGAAGGCGTGGGAGCCGTCCGAAAAGCCGTTCATGACGGTCGTGCTGACCTTTGAGGACGAGGGCGAGGGTAAGACCCGCTACATTGCCCGCGTCGCGCATTGGTCGGTCGCCGACCGTGAACAGCACGAGAAAATGGGTTTTCACGAGGGCTGGGGCCAGTGCGCCGAACAGCTTGAGGAGGTCGCCAAGCGACTTTGATGCAAACGGGAGAGGGAGACTGACGTGTCCAGATCGGTATTTTTCGCCATATTCGCCTCGGCCGCCGCGCTATTTGCCGCGCCGGGCACCATCAACGCAGAGGAGGCCAAGCCCGCCATGACGACCGCAACCGCAACACTGCCGACGCCGGAAAAATCCGGCCTGCTGCCGATCAACGGCCTGAACTATTATTACGCCGTCTATGGCAAGGGCGAGCCGCTGCTTCTGCTGCATGGCGGTCTCGGCACGACCGACATGTTCGCGCCGATCCTGCCGAAGCTTACCGGGAACCGCACCGTGATCGGGGTCGACCTGCAGGGCCATGGCCGCACCGCGCTCGGCGACCGGCCGCTCAGCCTGGAGGCGATGGGCGACGACATGGCGGCGATCGTCAAGGCACTCGGCTACGTCAAGATCGACGTCATGGGTTATTCGCTGGGTGGCGGCGTCGCCTTCCGCATGGCCGTGCAGCATCCCGAAACGGTGCGCCGCCTAGTGCTGGTCTCGACCGGCTACGCCGCGGACGGCTTCTACGCCGAAATGCGTGGCCAGCAGGCACAAGTCGGCGCGGCGATGGCCGACATGATGACGGACACGCCGATGTACAAATCCTATGTCGCGGTCGCGCCGCATCCGGAGGATTTTCCGAAACTGCTCGACCAGCTCGGCGCCTATATGCGCAAGGACTACGACTATTCCGCCGACGTGCCGAAGCTGAAAATGCCGGTCATGCTGGTGTTCGGCGACAGCGACATGTACCGGCCCGAGCACGAGATCAAATTCTACCAGATGCTTGGCGGCGGGTTGAAGGACGCCGGCTGGATGCGCGAGAACCTGTCGCAAAACCGCCTGGCGATCCTGCCGAACCGCACCCACTACGACGTGTTCTTCGCGCCGGAACTGACAGCTGCCACGCTGCCGTTCCTCAATGGCGAGACCAAGGTCAAGACCTCGGATGAGGTCGTCAACGAAACGAACTGACGCCCAGTCAATTGTCTGCCGGCCGTCTCCTGCGCGATGGCCGGTTTTCATCTATGAGGCCTCGGCCGACGCATCGGGCCAATCGTGGATCGGCCGGGTCACAGCTTTAGATGGCGCCATCAAAGCTTTTCAATTGACGCTGCCACGCCTATCGATAGGTATCGCCTATCCTCGCAGGGAAGGGACACGGGCGATGGCAAGATATCAGGGCGGGTGTTTGTGCGGTGCGGTGCGCTACCGTGCCGAGGCGGCACCGATCAATGAGCGCGTCTGCCATTGCCGGCTCTGCCAGAAGGCACTGGGTGCCGCCTTCAACGCGCGCGTGCTGTTCCGCATCGACGATGTGACGGTCGACGGACCGCTGGCGACGGTGAATTCATCGCCCGATCTCAAGCGCGGCTTTTGTCCCCGCTGCGGCACGACGATGTTTTCCCGACGCGATTCCGGCGGCATCATCGGCATCACCACCGGCTCCCTCGATGATCCATCGGTGTTCAGGCCTGAGATGCATATCTGGACCGCCTCGAAGCAGCCCTGGGTGCAGATCGATGACGGCCTGCCGCAATATGAAGGCGCGCCACCTCCGGCTTGAGGTGAAATCTGGACAAAAATTTAATCCGAAGCGACACGAGATAGCCGGCAAAGCGTCATTGGCGGGCCATCATTGCTGCCTATCTATTGCGTGCGGGCGGCAGTCGAGGAGGCGACGGAATGAACGACAGCATCAACACCCTGGACGAGCTCTTGAGCGATCCGATGATCAAGCTGGTGATGGAGCGCGACCGCGTGCAGCCGGCAGAACTTCGTACGCTGCTCGAGGAAAAGGTCCGCCGGGCGGACGACGATGTGGCGGTCAACGATCGTTTTGTACCGCCGGCCCACCTGATGGCCACGACCTGCCACAAGCTGTGGCTGTGCGGCTAGGGTCTTGAAACGGTCAGCCGGAATTTGCCGGCAAATAGCTGTAATGGCTGCGGAAATAGGCAAGCTTGAAGCCGAGGCGTGCATAGTTGCGGTAGGCCGGCCCGTCGCGTTCGGACTGCGGCGCCTCGATGTCGGTCACGAACAGTTTTGCACCGCCCGCAAGTCCGTCGCGCACCATCGCTTCGCCGAGCATTGCATCGAGGTCGAAGCTCGGCGCCATGATGCCGGGAACCGGCGCGTCGATGCCGCTCCAGGCCATGCCGTCGACACCGATGAACATCGAGCGCACCGCCGCCACCGCGCCGTCCCGCCGCAGCATGTAATGATGCCAGCCGCGTCGGCCGGCCAGCGCCAGCAACCACGGTGAGGTCGGCAACCGATATTGGCTGTCGATGAACCCAGCCCGTTCCCTTGCCGTTGCCGGTGTCACCCGCTCGACCGAGACGTTCTCAGTCGGGAAAAGCGGCTCCGGTGGCAATGGCGTGGCGTCGCGAAAGATGCGTTCCCAGCCGCCCTGACGTTGCAAGCCGCGCGCCTCGAGCCAGCAGCTGAGCGTCGCGGGCTCGGTATGTGGATTGGTGTAGAACCAGGGCCGCAGAATACCGGCGTCGCGATAATGCGCCAGAAGCGCGTCGAGCCGGCTCTCGGTGGCAGCGCTATCGACACCGAAATTCTTGACGCAGTTGAAATGGATGAACGGGATCGTCGTGCAGGTGGTCCAGACGAGATCGCCATCTTCGGCGATGGCAAGGCCTTGCCTTGCGGCAAAGTCTGCCGGGGCGGCGCGATAGAGGTCGAGCCAGGCATCGACCTCGGCGCGTTCGATGACGCGGCTGAGATCGCCAGATATCTCGTCGATCCCGATGGCGGGCGAGCATGGCTCCGGCGGGACTACCGGCTGCAATTCTGACAAGGCGGCGGGCTGCATGACTTCCTCCCAAGTATGGCCTTACACCGTAAGATTAGTGGAGACTAATCTCATGCAGTGAGTTGTCAAGCGGGATTGCGAGGCAGCCACGTGGCCGAACGTTGGGGCATAGCGCACCTCCGTCCGGGCGAACGTCCCGATGCAAAGCCCTAACAATTCGATTCAAACTTTGTTGGTAGTTTCTTGTTAGGAATCCAGCTTGGTTTGTCCGGCGGCGTTGTCCTGCCTTCGGTCTGTTGTGTTTTGCGTACAGGTCCAGATGCGGTTATCAGGCGTCGTCATCTTCTCGATCGCAGCGCTCTGCCTTGCCGGCTGCACGTCGGCCTCCGGCGTCGATGCGCTGCAAGTGCCGTCCAGCGAGACCACCAGCTCGGTTGTGCGGCCACCCGCGCCGGTGGCATCTGCTGCGAAAACTGATGCTGTGCCCGCCTTCGCGGAACAGGAGCAGGACGAACAGCCGGTCGCTACATTGGAGCCCGACCAAAGCATCGAACCGCCGGCCGAGGTGATCGCGCTGATGTCGCCGCCGAAGCGGCTGACCCGCGCAGCACCGGCGATGCTTGCCGAGCCGGTCACGCGCTATGGTTTTCGCGACGCCAAGCCGATCAATTTCGGTAAGTCCTCCTCGCCGAGGCGCCTTGCCGTCCACGGCGTCGACGTTTCGCGCTGGCAGGGCAATGTGAACTGGCAAAAGCTGCGCGCCCAGGGCGCCAACTTCGCCTACATCAAGGCCACCGACGGCGGCGATCATCTCGACCCGATGTTCACCAGAAACTGGCGCAGTGCCGACGCCGCCGGCCTGAAGCGCGGCGCCTATCACTTCTTCTACTGGTGCCGCACCGCCGGCGAGCAGGCCGACTGGTTCATCCGCAACGTGCCGAGAGTCGAGGGCGCGCTGCCGCCGGTGATCGACGTCGAGTGGAACGGCGAATCCAGCTGCAAGCGCCGCCCGTCGCGGCAAAAGGTGCTGGAAAAGATGCAGGTGTTCATGGACAAGCTCGAGCGCTACTACGGCCAGCGCCCGATCATCTACACCGCGCCTGACTTTTACCGTGACAATCTCAGGGGCGCCTTCCCCGACTATCCGTTCTGGCTGCGCGCCGTGGCCGCCCACCCGTCAAAGGTCTATCCCGACCGCAAATGGCTGTTCTGGCAATATTCCGGCTCCGGCCTGTCGCACGGGGTAAGGGGTCGCATAGACCTCAACGTCTTCCACGGCGATGAGAAGGCGTGGCGCGACTGGGTTGGTGGAAGGCAGATGGTGGCCGAGGCGGAGTAGCGCGGCAGCTTCTTCCTTCTCCCCATGTGGGAGAAGGTGGATTGGCGCGCAGCGCCAAGACGGTTGAGGGGTGTTGGACGGAGTGCGTCGGTGCCAAGCTGGAGCACCCCTCATCCGACCTCGCTTCGCGAGGCCACCTTCTCCCACAAGGAGATCTTTGCACAGAAGCCGATCAGTGATTCTGTTGTGAGGTTGGAGCAGGGAGATTCGCGATGGTGGATCGTGTTCTGGGTC